>JBGVCE010000389.1:0-6416 GCA_045226235.1 Anaerobutyricum sp. | reverse complement strand
ACCATCATCGGGGCTATCTCCATACTTGTATTTATTAATATCAGGCTTTCTCTGATTCTTATCATTCTGCTTCCTATCTGCATAGCTTTTGGAGCCCGTCAGCGCGTCGCCATGCAGAATGCCAACCGTAAAGTGAAAGCAAGGACCGGGGAGATCAATGCAGCCATCGAAAGCGGAATATCTGGAATTCGTACTTCCAAGGCCTTTGCCAATGAGGCGGCTGAGGACGAGAAATTCAATCAGGCCAACGAAGCATTTAAGAAGAGCAGAGTAGAATTCTATAAAGCCATGGGAAGGTTTGGAGCCGGTGTTGAGGGAACCGTCGGACTGATGCAGGTGGCTGTCATCACTGTGGGTGGCTATCTGATCATGAAGGGACAGATGAATTATGTAGACCTGATTACATTTACCCTGTATGTTTCAACCTTTACCACACCCATCAGAAAACTTATGCAATTCATGGAAATCTACACACAGGGTATGGCAGGTTTTGACCGTTTTCTGGAATTGATGCGGACGAAACCAGAGATTCTGGATGCTCCGAATGCCCGGGAACTAAAGGATGTGAAAGGGGAGATCGTTTTTGATCATGTGGATTTCTCCTACGGTGACGGAACCGAGGTGCTGAAGGACATTCAGATCAGAATCGCACCTGGCGAATTAATGGCTATAGTGGGTTCTTCCGGAGCCGGAAAGACTACCATGTGTCATCTGATCCCCAGGTTTTACGATGTGACCGGCGGAAGAGTCCTGGTGGATGGGAAAGACGTCAGATCCCTGACCCAGGATAGTCTGCGAAAAAATATCGGTATCATCCAGCAGGATGTATTTCTTTTTGCCGGTACTGTCATGGATAACATCCGTTACGGCAGACCGGATGCTACGGACAGGGAAGTCTGGGAGGCAGCTAAGAAGGCGGAAATCCACGATGATATCATGAAGATGCCCCAGGGATATTATACTTTTGTAGGTGAGAGAGGCATCGTTTTATCCGGAGGACAGAAACAGAGGATCTCCATTGCCAGAGTATTCCTGAAGAATCCTCCGATTCTGATCCTGGATGAAGCAACCTCATCCCTGGATTCCGTTACGGAACAGAAGATACAGAAAAGTCTTGATAAACTATCTCGCGGCAAGACCTGCATCGTGATTGCCCACAGGCTTTCTACGGTCAAAGGCGCGGATGAGATTATCCTTCTCGAAAATTGCCGGATCCTGGAACAGGGGACCAGGGAAGAACTCCTGAAGAAACAAGGGGAGTATGCAAAACTTGAAAAAGCCCAGGAATTAAGTGCCTTAAAGGAGTAATAATACCATGAAATTTTTCCATTTGTCGGATCTTCACATCGGATTGCGGTTGATGAACAGGGATCTGAGTGAAGATCAAAGATACATATTTGACCAGATTATTCGTTATGCATTGGAAGAAAAACCGGATGCCATCCTGATCGCAGGGGATATCTATGACAAATCCGTTCCTTCCGCTGAGGCGGTGGATCTCTTTGACTATTTTATCAGCAAACTCAGGAGAACTTTGCCTGATACAGAGATTATGATGATTAGCGGGAACCACGACAGTGTTTCCAGAATCAATATTTACCGTTCTATTTTATCAGACCAGAGGATTCATATGATCGGGATGCCTCCGGAGAAAGAGGAAGACCTGATCGAGCAAGTGACCCTCTATGATGACCATGGGCCGGTTCATTTCTATCTTCTTCCCCTTGTGAAACCCTCCATGGTTAAGCAGATTCTTGGGGTGGATGAGGAGGGACGTAATCTCTCCTATGATGAGACGATCCACCGGTTAATTGCAAGGGAGGATATCCGGCAGGAGGAGAGGAATGTCCTGGTTAGCCACCAGTTTTATCTTCCGGTGGGATGGAAGACAGACCAGGTGGAACGTATGGATTCCGAGATCCGAACCGTAGGGAATATTGATGAGGTTAAGGCAGATGTGCTGGATTCCTTCGATTATGCGGCTTTGGGGCATATCCATAAACCTATGGCGGTTGGAAGTGAATTTTACCGCTATTGCGGAACACCTCTTGCCTGTTCTGTCAGCGAAGCCTCTCAGGAGAAGGGAATCATATTGACAGAAATGGAAGAAAAGGGGAAGATATCCACAAGAGTCCTTCCTCTGCATCCCATGCGGCAGGTAAAGAAAATCAAAGGCATCCTGAAGGAGGTCCTAGATCAGTCCTGTGCAGACTATGTCAGTGTGACCCTGACGGATAAAGCAGATCTGGATGCCATAGATATGACAGAAAGGCTGCGCCAGGCATTTCCCAACCTGCTGGAAATCCGCAGGGAAAGCTATTTTCAGGCAAATTATAACAAAGAAATCCTCTCGGAAAAGGAGTCAGACCCCTACGAGCTGTGTCTCGCTTTTCTGGGGAAGATCGATGAGGATGACCAGAGGATTCTAGGGAATCTGATAAATCAGGTAAAGGAGGCATACACGGAATGAAACCACTAAAATTAACCATGCAGGCCTTTGCCTCTTATGGGCAGAAAACCATCATTGATTTTACCCAGACCAACCAGAATCTTTTTTTGATTACCGGGGATACCGGCGCCGGAAAAACCACCATATTTGATGCCATTGTGTTTGCCCTTTATGGGGAGGCCAGTTCTGTTAATAACAAAAAGAAAGGGCAGGAATTACAGAGCCAGTATGGAGATTATCTCCTGGAACCGTATGTGGAGCTGACTTTCTCAGAAGGTTATGGCGACCATCAGGGAGAATATACCGTCCACCGTGTTCCACGCCACAAGCGACATAAATTAAGAGGAAGCGGATACAAGGATGAGAATGAGAAAGTAACCCTCACCATGCCGGATGGTTTGGATTACCGGGGAAAAAATGATGAGATTAACCGGAAACTGGAAGAGATCCTGGGACTTAGCAAGAACCAGTTTATGCAGGTTGGAATGATTGCCCAGGGTGAATTTATGGAATTGCTCCGTGCATCCACCAGCGATAAGATTCCTATATTCCGAAAACTGTTTCACACGGATTTCTATTATAATCTGGAAAATGAACTCCTAAACCAATGCAAATCCAAACAATCAGATATAGGAAGGATCAAGGTGGCCTGCCAGACGGAGATCGCACATATTGAGGTGCCCGAGGATTATGCCCAGGCAGCGGAGATGAGGGTGATAAAAGACAAAATTCTGGGGACAGACCGTCTATATACTTCTGATATGGAATCTCTGATGACCAGACTGGAATCCATGTGCGCCTGGATTTCAGAAAAAGCCCTTGAATACCAAGAAGATCTGAATAAGGCCAGCCTGGAGAGAGATAAATACCGGGATGCCTGCCAGACCGGAGAAAAGCTGGCTGAGTCTTACGGACAGCTGGATCAGGCGGAGGAGGAGCTGGCATTATGTAATGCGAAGGAAGAGGAGATTCAGTCTCTGGTCCGGCTGGTTTCCGAGATTGACACCTCCTATGATATCAAAGCAGCCTATGATTTTTATAAAGATGCGGATCAGCAGGTGAAAGATACGGAGAACCTGCTTGATAAGCAAAAAGAAATCTTACCCTCTCTTAAATCTGCCTATATATCAGCAGAAAAGGAAGAGAAAAAAACAGAGAAAGAAAAGGAAGAGGAGATTGCCTCTTATTCCAGGATTCAGGAGAGGGTAGGGAAAGCGGTTAATCTATTCCGGGATATTGAGCATGCTGAGAAAGACATCCTGGCCCTCAATCAATCCAAGGCTGAAGCAGAAAAACTCGAAAACAATGCCAGGGAAGATCTGAAGAATCTCGAAGAGCAAGAGAAAATATGGAGAAAACAATACCAGGATCTCAGTGGAATCTCTGTGAAGGAAGAACGAAACCGAGCAGCTTCTTCCGAGATGGAGGCCATAGAATGGGATTATGACGGGGTCAAACAGAAGTTGACAGACTGGGAAGAACAAAAAAAGGATTTTCTGGAGGCCCAAAAAGAGTATACCCAGGCCAGGGATGTCTATAATCAGGCTAACGCTCATTTCATAGAACAGCAGAATGCCTTCTATGATGTCCAGGCAGGAATTATCGCCCGTGAAAAACTGGTTCCGGGTCAGCCATGCCCGGTGTGTGGTTCTCTTCATCATCCCAATCCACATACTCTTTCCTCGGAGTATAGTGATCTGACCAGAGAATACATCGACAGTTTGAACCAGGACCTTCTGACTCTGCATAAAACCATGACGGATAAGAATAAGGAATCCGTCATACATTATCAGACCCTCCAGAACAAGGCGCAGAACTATTCTGACCATAGGAAACGCCTGTTGGAAAGGATGGGAAAGAACGGATATCATCTTTCCGGTATTCCGGCTTTCCGGATTCAGGATCAGACTGATTTACCGGTGGAGCAGGAGAAAGAGTATCTTCTTGAGATGAAAAATCTGATAGAGGATAAGAAAAAACTGCTTAGTGAGGAAGAAGCCCGGATTAAAGTGGATCTGGCATTATACCAGAACCTGGAGGAATCCTTAAATGCTGCGGAAGAAAAGAAAAAACAGCTTCAGGAGAAGATGGAAGAAGCTTCTAAAACTTTAACTGAGGCTGCCACCTCTTTGGCTGCAGTGACAGAAAAGTGTAATACCCTTTTGGCTGCCAGAGAATTTACCTCCCTGGAAGAGGCGAATAAATCTCTGGAAGATGCACGGCAGATGAAAGAGGCTAAAGAAGAGTCCTATAAAAAAGCCCATGAGATTACCCGGGATGCCAAAGAATCGAAAGACTCTGCAGAGACGTTGATCAGGCAATGTTTAGATACACTTCCTGGTTATCGGAAGACCCGGGATGAAAGAAAAGAGATCTATGACAGGACAATGGAAGAGAAATGCATTGGTCAGAAAAGCTGGGGAGAACTGGTATCCGCCTATACAAAGGAAGATGCCGAATCTTTCCGTGGGAAGATTGAGGACCACAGGCAGAAAAGAACCGCTGCTAATACCCGGAAGAAAACAGCCCTTGCCCTGATCGGAAAACAGCCGAGGCCTAATCTGGAGCAACTGAGGGAGAACATGAATCAGGCTGAGAAAAAGCTGTCAGACTGGCAGAAGATCTGCGATTCAGTCAGAAGATACCGGGATACCAATGAGAAAGTAATACGGGAACTCTCCCCTCGAATGGAAGAGAGAGGAAGGATTATGGAGGAATACAACCGGCTGGATTCTCTCTATCAGCGACTGGCCGGCAAAGTCTCAGGATCACGGATGGATATCGAAACCTTTGTGCAGAGATATTACCTGGAGAGGATTCTTTATGCGGCAAATCTTCGTTTTCAGGAGATGTCCGGCGGCCAGTTTATCCTCAGGATGTACGAACTGGAGAAAGCCGGGGAAGGAAAAAACCACGGACTGGATCTTATGGTATATTCCACCGTCACCGGTACTGAGAGAGAGGTCAGGACCTTATCCGGCGGGGAATCTTTTATGGCAGCTTTGTCCCTGGCCCTGGGTATGGCAGATCAGATTCAGGAAAACTCTGCCGCAGTCAACCTGGATATGATGTTTATCGATGAGGGATTTGGCTCGCTGGATGACAATTCCAGAGGGCAGGCAGTAAAAATGCTCCATAACATGGCGGACTCTTCCAAACTAATTGGAATCATTTCCCATGTTACGGAGCTAAAACAAGAGATCGAGGATCAGCTGGTTATCACCAAGGACAAGGAAGGCAGTCACCACAGATGGGTGATCAGCTAGGCTTGTATCCTTATGACTATTCCACAACCTTATATGTGACTTCGAGGGATTTTTTTAATCCTGTGACAGGATCTTTCACGGAGTATTTTACTTTGTAAGATCCGATGGCCTTGGTATCAACCGTACCGCTGATAGACAATCTGCTTAAAAGGGTTGCCTTATCACAGGTCTTGGAAGATACTTTGATACCTCTCATAGGATTAAAAGAATCCCCTTTTTTGATGATTTTGTTTTCTCTGGCAACCAGTTTTAAAGTGGGACGATAAGGATTTCTTTCATCCGGGTCCGTGGGATCCCATCCCGCCTTTTTCCTGGTGGAGATCTTTATAGGATCAAATTCGGGTTTAACCAGTTTCTTTTTGTCACCGATCACCACTGTAGTTCCACTGTCACAGTGGTCATAGATCCATTTGGCATCTGCTGCCGCGAGACGGACACATCCCATAGAAGCCTGTGTTCCAAGCTTGTTAAATTCTTCTGTCTCCATGGCATCATGATTCTCGGAATAATAAGGGATGGAGTGGAAGAGGTAGGATCCGTGGATCCTGGTACAATACTGTCCGTATACATCCCCAAAGAGAGCATGCCAGCGATACTTTTCCTCTGTCTGGAAAGTGCCGGTGATGGTACCGTTATCCTTGCCGGTGGAGCAATACATGGCTCTGACTACCTCATTGGTATGGTCCTCTACCACATTAATG
>JBGVCE010000388.1:0-16953 GCA_045226235.1 Anaerobutyricum sp. | reverse complement strand
AGAGGGAATCAGTGTGGCTGACTTCGATGGCGCTGCAGTGATTACCAGTGAATACGCTAATATCAGGGAAGGCGCATCCACGACCAGCCCGGTTATTGCAAAAGTTGACAAAGGTACTGTGCTTAAGCTGGAAGGCAGGGTGCAGAGTTTTGGAAAGGATACCAAGTGGTTTAAGGTATGGGTAGACCTCGATGCCGGCGGCCAGGGCGAAGGCTACATCAGCAATCTGACCTTCGACATGGTGGACGAAGGGGCTCCTGCTGCAAAGGCAGAGACAACTACCGCTAAGGCAGCCACCACAGCTAAGACAGAGACCTGCCAGTTCACCGTTGAGAAAGTTAACAAAACCATGAAAGTAGCACAGGATGTGAATGTCCGCAAAGGACCGAAGACAACCTATGACATCATGGGATCTCTGGCAGCAGGAAAGACAGCCCAGGTTACCGGACAGGTATTCAAGCATGGCAACAAGGCCTGCTGGGTTCAGGTTAACTTCAATGGCAAGACAGGCTATGTCTGCACAGACTACTTAAAATAATGCAGGTACAGGATAACTAAAGCAAACTAAGTCGGAGAACTTCATATATTGAATCATGGAAAGGAGGCCTGAAAACAGACAGTAAATATATTGAATGTTTTTCTCCCATCCTTACAAAAAAGGAATGCCCGCGAAAACGGGCATTTCTTTTTTTATCCCTTTGCTAACAAGAGATTATCTTTGTGCAGGAATGCATTTTATAGTATAATAAGTAAGATTCATCAGATGGAGAATTTTGTAAGGAACAGACAATTATTCACTGATTAAGAGATAGACAGTTTAAGTGATCAGAAAAAGAAGGGAGATACGAGATGACTGTTAAATTAAAAATGCCAGGAACTGAGGGGGAGAAGTACATCCCGATCGAGAAACGTACGGGAAATGAATCCATCGTATATTTTACAAGGGATCTGTCCGCAGAAGGCCTGGAGAGAATCTATCAGAAGGTGAAAGGGAACATCACCGGCAAGGTAGCAGTGAAGCTCCATACCGGCGAGCCAAAGGGACCGAACATCATCCCCAGGGAATGGGTGAAATATCTGCTGGAGAAGGATCTCCCGGAGGCAGTTATCGTGGAGACCAACACCTATTATAAAGGGGACCGCTACACCACGGAAGACCATAGAAAGACCCTGGAAGTTAACGGATGGAATTTTGCACCGGTGGATATCATGGATGAGGATGGAACCACTACTCTTCCGGTTAAGGACGGAAAATGGTTTACGGAAATGTATGTGGGCGATCATATGACGGATTATGACTCCATGTTAACCCTGACCCATTTCAAGGGACATGCCATGGGAGGATTTGGCGGATCCAACAAGAACCTGGGAATCGGATGCGCCGACGGCCGCATCGGAAAAGGCATGATTCACACGGCAGAAGGATCAGATGATATGTGGTCCATCGATACGGAGGAACTGATGGAGCGTATCTCGGAATCCACCAAGGCCACCATCGATTACTTCGGCAAGAACATCACCTACATTAATGTGCTTCGCAACATGTCGGTTTCCTGCGACTGTGAGGGCATCAGCGCTATGCCGGTGGTGACACCGAATATCGGCATCCTTGCCTCCACGGATATCCTGGCCATCGACTCAGCCTCCGTAGACCTGATCTATGCTCTGAAAGATGAGGAGCATAAGGATATGGTGGAGAGAATCGAAACCAGACACGGACACAGGCAGCTGAGCTATATGAAAGAGCTTGGCATGGGAAATGACAAGTACATCCTGGTGGATGTTGACAATAATGACGCGAAGATCTTTCCTGCAAATGCTGTGAAAGATGTCGTACCATTTGAGGAGTAATACACATCATCCACCATACGATTGTGGATATCTGACTGAAAAATCTGACAATTTTTGCACTTATCCACAAATATGCATTATTTTTATGTACGTAAGGCACCGGAATGGGATAAAAATCGCATTCCGATGCCTTTTTTTGCCTTTTTCCCAAATAGTCTTTAGACATTGGTTTACGAATATGCTATACTTTAGTTGCCCAATGTATATCAGATGGGAGCTGAATCTCCCATCTGATATACGCTCCGCGAGGATGCGCACGGATTCGGATTAGAACTATGTCAGCAAAGCTGACCCGAATCCGGCGCCAAGACTCGCGAACGAGTCTTGATAAAAAAAGTGCGCAGGCACAGGAGGTATGAAAAATGTTAGAAAAAATCTTTAAACTCAAGGAAAATAATACGACGGTCCGGACCGAGATTATCGCCGGCCTCACTACTTTCCTTGCCATGGCCTATATCCTGGCTGTTAATCCGGCTATCCTGGGCAGTGTTATGGATCCCAATGGCGTGTTTGTTGCGACTGCCCTCGCATCTGCAGTAGCGACATTCCTGATGGCTTTCATGGCCAATTACCCCATCGCTTTGTCCGCCGGATTAGGTCTGAATGCATACTTTGCTTACACGGTCTGTCTGGGTGAGCTAAAAGATGTTGCCAATCCTTTCACCATAGCGCTTACTGCAGTGTTTATCGAAGGTATCATCTTTATCATCCTTTCATTTTTTAATGCCCGTGAAGCAATCATTAACGGTATTCCCCAGAATCTGAAAAACGGTATCACGGTTGGTATCGGTTTGTTTGTTGCATATATCGGTCTTCAGGGCGCCGGAATCATTGTCTTCACGGCAGGTGACGGTGGCTCCGTAACCATCGGTCTGGGTAATTTCGCTGCCGCTGAGGTTGCCCTGTCTCTGATCGGTTTTCTGATTATCGCGATCCTGAGCCATTATAAGATCAAAGGTTCCGTCCTGGTGGGTATCCTTGCCACATGGGTTTTCGGTATGCTGGCTCAGGTGAGCGGCTGGTACCACGGCAACCTGTTCCCGGATTTCTCCCAGGGTCTGGCTTTCAAGGGTCTTGCCAATACCGCATTTAAGTTTAATTTCGGATGGGCCGCAACCCATCTGGTTCAGTTTATCGCCATCGTGTTTGCATTCCTTTATGTGGACCTCTTTGATACTATCGGCACAGTAGTGGGAGTTGCTGACAAGGCAGGTCTTCTGGACGAAAATGGAAATGTAAAAAATGTTGGTAAAGTATTGATGTCTGATGCCGTAGGTACCACAGTAGGCGCCTGCCTTGGTACTTCCACCATCACAAGTTTCGTGGAATCCAGCGCCGGTGTGGCTGCAGGCGGACGTACCGGTCTGACTGCATTCACCACAGGTGTTATGTTCCTGTTATCATTATTCCTGTCCCCCATTTTCCTGGCAATCCCGGGATTTGCCACTGCTCCTGCATTGATCTATGTCGGCATGCTGATGGCCAGCAGCGCCAAGAAGATTACTTTTGACGGGGATGTTGCGGATACGGTAGGTGCCTATATGGCCCTCCTGATCATGCCTCTCAGCTACTCCATCGCCAACGGTATTATGTTCGCGATCTTAAGCTGGGTTATCATCAAAGTCTTCACCGGTAAGGCAAAAGACGTAGAACCTGCAGTCTGGGTAGTATTTATCCTGTTTGCATTAAGAATTGTAACCTTGATCACCAACTTCCAGTAGGAAGAACACATCTTTGTCACCAGGCGATCTCATTTATTTATCAGGGAGGACAAAAGAGTAATAATTATGAGCGCAGACATACCATGTTTTGATAACCGGGAGCTCTCCTGGCTAAAATTTAATGAACGTGTACTGGAGGAAGCCACGGATCGTCTGAATCCGCTATGTGAACAGTTATCCTTCTTGTCAATCTATCAGAGCAACCTGGATGAATTCTTTATGGTCCGGGTAGGAGCCCTGTATGATCAGAAGCTGGTAGATCCGGAACAGCGGGAGAATAAGACCAACATGACATCGGAGGAACAGATCACGGCAGTCTATTCCCGCGTCCGCGAGCTGACCAAGACCAAAGACCGGGTCTATGCCAATCTTCTTAAGAGATTGAAAAAGAAGGGGATATCCTTCATCAATTTCAAGAATATCAAGGAAGAGGAAGAGGCATACCTCCATGATTATTTCGAGAATAAACTTCGGCCCCTTCTGTCACCTTATGTTATCGGCAAGAAGCAGCCGTTCCCATTCCTTAGGAACAAAGACATCTATGCCGTCGTTGTACTCAGGGACGGGGAGAAAGAAAAACTGGGTATCGTTCCCTGTAATATCGGAGCCTTTGAACGACTGATCCAGGTTCCGGCTACCGGAAGATTTATCCTATGTGAAAATGTGATCATTCACTATCTGGCGGAGATCTTTAAGCGTTATAAGATAAAGAGTAAGTCCCTGATCCGTACGGTGAGAAGCGCTGACATCGACCCCAACGAGGACGATTATGACGATAACAGTGATTTCAGGGAAGTGATGGAGGATCTGATCAAGCAGAGAAACCGTCTGGCACCCATCAAGCTGGAATACAACCGTTTTCTGGATGCGTCAGCGGTGAAGGTCCTGTGCGCTAATCTGGGCATGACCAAGGATCAGGTATTTTTCTCCAAGAGCCCTCTGGACCTGAGGTTCTTATCTGAGGTCAGAGACCAGCTTAGGGGAAGAAAAAGACTCTGGTATCCGAAACGCAGACCGGTTCTTCCGGCCTGGGATGACAGCAGCAGGAAGATGCAGGATCTGATTGAAGAGAAAGACCGGCTCCTCTCCTTCCCATATGATAGTATCCGGCCATTTATCCGCCTTCTGAATGAGGCGGCATCCGATCCGGATGTCTACGGCATCAAGATCACACTCTACAGAGTATCCAAGAACTCCAAGATCGTTGAGGCTCTGATCGATGCGGCGGACAACGGGAAAGAAGTTGTGGCCGTGGTGGAACTGCGTGCCAGATTCGACGAGGGAAATAACATCGAGTGGTCACGTAGACTGGAACAGGCAGGCGTTACGGTTATCTACGGTATCGATCATTATAAAGTCCACTCCAAGCTGTGCCAGATCGTAAGGCGGGATAAGACGGGCATCCGGTATATCACACAGATCGGAACCGGAAACTATAATGAAATCACATCAGAATTATATACAGATCTTTCTCTGATGACTGCCAATCAGGACATCGGAAGAGAAGTGGCGGAGGTATTTGAGCGTCTCTGCCTGGGCGAGACCATGGATCATACGGATGTTATGTTCATCGCCCCCAACTGCATGCAGAATAAGATTATCGAGAAGATCGACGGACAGATTGAAAGTGTCCGGGCCGGAGGTCAGGGTTATATCGGGGTGAAGATCAATTCATTTACCGATAAGAAGATCATGGATAAGATGATCGAAGCCTCCCAGGCCGGGGTAAAGATCGAGATGGTGGTCAGAGGCATCTGCTGCCTTATCCCGGGAGTTCCCGGATACACGGAGAATATCTCGGTCCGCTCTATCGTAGGCAGGTATCTGGAACATTCCAGGATCTTTATCTTCGGGGATGAAATGTATATCGCTTCCGCGGATTTTATGACGAGAAACACGGTGAAAAGAGTGGAGGCTGCAACACCTATCTATGATGAGGAGATCCGCAGCCGCATCCTTAAGATGTTCCAGATCATGCTTATGGATGATGCCAAAGCCCGCATCATGAACTCGGAAGGGATCTATGAGCAGCAGTCAAGAGAAGGGAAAGAAGAGTTCTTCATCTCTCAGGAATCTCCTTTTATGGCTTATTGTCCACCGGATGAACCGGAAGAAGACATGGCAGAAGATGATTCGGCCATGGAGCCGGAGGAGATCGATGAGGCCGCAGAGGAAGCCGAAGAAGCGGAAGCTGTGGAGGAAATGGAAGATATAGAAGATGCCGAGGAGCCGGAAGAGACCGAAGAACCGGAAAAGGCAGCTGAGCTGGTTGTACCGACAGCGGCTTCGTTGGAAGCGGAAGCTCCCAGGAAGAAAACCGTATGGCGTATGGAATCTGCAGAAGAAGAGAAAACACCTCGGACGGATAGGCCTGAGAGAGTGGAGAAAAGCTCTCAGCCGGCCAGAAGAAAAGGTCTGTTTGATAAATTCTTCTACCGGGGAAGACATGGCAGCTGATACCTCACAAAACACGAAATAAATGATTAATCTATGATAGGAACTCCCTCTTCTGAGTTCCTATCTTTTTTTTAGAACAATGATTAAAAAACCATGAAAAAAATATTAACATTTTTTGACCATATCATCAGATTGTGATATGATAACCATTAGTCATGAACTACTATTTTTATAGGTAACTCCCTGCTTGCAGCAGGTGCATTCATAAAGGATTGACAGGGTGATATTTATGATAAAACAGACATTATTAAAGACGCTGTATTTCGAGATCTCGCCGGAGAAGATCCCGGAGGTAACAGAGAGAAAAAATAAAGACCGCTTCTTCCACACCTTGGTTAGAAGCTATCCTGCTGTGCCTGAGATTACTGCTGTCACCATGGAGGAGAGATATCTGCCTTATTCTGTGCTTTACTATATCTTTCAGGATAAGGATGGCGTTAGGACAGAGGGTGATCTGAGAGACCCCGCTCTGGCCAGATGGATTCTGGAGTTTTTCCGGGAGAATCAAAAAGAGTTTCTGAAGGAAGAATACAGGGAGGTATCGGCGGAGGAAGCAGAGGGAAAGCTTGATTTCCGCAGGATCGATATCCTGGAATGTTTTGAGGTATATAATATTCCTTCTTACCGGAAACATAAATATGCCTATGCCGACATGGAATTTACCAGATATGAGGATGTCCACAATAAGGAGATCGTAAGGGAAGATAACCGGCAGGGGACTTTTCCCGGCATAGAATTTTCGAAGAAATATAAGAAATAAAACAAGAGAAAGGGGTTAATGGGTATGCCAATTATCGAGGTCAAAGAACTCTACAAGACCTTTGAGACCAAGGATAGGACGGTAGAGGCCCTGAAGAATATAAATTTTTCAGTGGAACCAGGGGATATCTATGGAATTATCGGCATGTCAGGTGCCGGTAAGAGTACACTGGTCCGTTGTCTGAATTTTCTGGAAGTTCCCACCAAGGGAGCCGTTATCGTGGAAGGGAATAATCTGGGTGAGCTGACACCGCCTGCCCTGAGGGAACTGAGAAGCTCCATAGGTATGATTTTCCAGAGTTTCAACCTTCTGATGCAGAGCAATGTGATGGATAATGTATGCTTTCCTTTGACTATTCACGGGATGTCCAAAAAGGAAGCCCGCAAGAAGGCAGTAGGACTGCTGAAGACAGTAGGGCTGGAGGATAAGGCCAACGCCTATCCCGCACAGCTGTCCGGAGGTCAGCAGCAGAGGGTGGCTATCGCCAGAGCCCTGGCCTGTGACCCCAAGATCCTTCTGTGTGATGAGGCGACAAGTGCCCTGGATCCACAGACTACCCATCAGATCCTGGAACTTCTTCGCCAGATCAATCAGGAAACCGGAATCACCATCATCATCATCACCCATTCCATGAATGTTGTCCGTGAAATATGCCATAATGTGGCCATCGTGGAGAAAGGTGAGATCGTGGAGGACGGCCTGGTGGAGGATATCTTTACCCATCCCAAGTCCAGGGCAGCCAAAAGGCTGATCGTGGAAGGAAAGGATCCGGATTACTATGATGAAGTCCAGACAGACACTCTTAGTCCGGAAATCGTCAGCACACTTAAGGAAGACCGCAGGATCCGAATCGTGTATTCTACCAACTCTTCCTATGAGCCGGTGATCGCAAATATGATTCTTAATTTTAATGAGCCGGTAAATATTCTGTATGCAGCCACTAAGGATGTGGCAGGAGTCGCCAGGGGCGAGATGATCCTGGGATTATCCCGCAATCCGGAGACGGCAGAACGGCAGATAGCCTATCTCGAGGAGAGGGGACTTGCCGTGGAGGACATCACTGATATGGGCTGGCCTATTGAAGGGGGGAGAACTTACTGATGTTTGGACTATCACCACAGGAGATGCAGATGATCATTAACGGCGTCGGTGAGACTCTGTATATGACCGTCGTAGCTACTTTATTCGGATATGTATTCGGTCTCCCATGGGGGATCATTCTTACCGTGACAAACAAGGACGGGATACATCCAAACAGGGGAATCTACCGGACCCTGGATGTGATTACGAATATCATGCGTTCCATCCCGTTCCTGATCTTATTGATCCTGGTAATTCCCATCACCAAGATGATCGTCGGGAAAACCTATGGCTCCACCGCGACCATCGTACCGTTGGTAATCTCCGCCGCACCATTTATCGCCAGGATGGTGGAGACATCATTAAATGAGGTGGACCATGGTGTCATCGAGGCAGCCCAGTCCATGGGGGCCAATAATTTTCAGATTATCACCAGGATTCTCCTGGGCGAAGGGAAAATCTCCCTGATCGCAGGAGCTACCATCACCATAGGCACGATCCTGGGCTACTCTGCCATGGCCGGAACCGTAGGAGGAGGCGGTCTGGGTGACATTGCCATCCGTTACGGATATTACCGATACCAGGCTAACATCCTATGGATAACCGTTATCTTGTTAATCGTCTTAGTCCAGATCTTCCAGCTGATTGGATCTCTGATCAACGTGAAGCTGGACAAGAGACATATATAATCATGATATTCGCGAAAAGCGAGGAAGGAGAGGAACATGAAGAAGAGAATCCTAGCATTATTATGCGCAGCAACTTTATCCATCGGTCTTCTGACAGGCTGTGGCGGCTCATCCTCCAAACCGGAAGAGAAGGCCGGCGAGACAGAGACGATCACTGTTGCGGCTTCCGCCGTACCCCATGCCGACATCCTGAATGAGGCAGCAAAGGTTCTGAAAGACCAGGGATATGAACTGAAGGTTACCGTTTTTGAAGACTATGTTCAGCCTAACAACGTAGTTGATTCCGGAGAAATCGATGCAAACTATTTCCAGCATATCAACTACCTGAACTCTTTCAACGAAGAAAACGGAACTAAACTCGTAGTTGCAGATAATGGAAAGATCCACTATGAGCCATTCGGAATCTACCCGGGACAGAAAGCCAGCCTTGATGAACTGGCAGAAGGCGATGCCATCGCTGTTCCCAATGACACCACCAACGAAGCCAGAGCACTGCTGCTTCTCCAGCAGGAAGGCCTGATCACTCTGAAAGAGGGTGCAGGAGTCACAGCTACTGTTAATGATGTGGTAGAAAATCCGAAAAAACTTACATTGGTAGAGGTTGAAGCAGCTCAGGTTCCAAAGCAGCTGCAGAGTGTTGCCTTAGGCGTTATCAATGGAAACTATGCTTTGGAGGCAGGTCTGAATGTAGAGAAAGACTCATTAGCAGTTGAGGCTGCTGACGGTGATGCCATCCAGCAGTATGTTAACGTAATCGCAGTAAAAGAAGGAAATGAAGCTTCTGATAAGATCGTAGCCCTTACCAACGCCCTTAAGTCTGATGAAGTTGTGAAATTTATCAATGACACCTATGAAGGTGCTGTTGTTCCTTATGAGGGAGAATAATTGGCAATATCAAAGGGAAAGTAATTATATTTAAAGTATTATATCCGCCGTATTCTGATGAATCCGGCGGATTTTTCTTTGCGCGGAATATTATTTTGTATATTCTTGTCTTTTTTAAATATATATCGCTCTTTTTTGTTCATTATTCAAGAAAAAACAGGAATATCGTTTGCATATTTTGTACCATATGGTATAATGTTGACAGACATTTGCAATATATTTTCATAAGGATGTGTGTGCTCCTTAGTGAGGGGGACATGTTCCGAAAGAGGGGGAGTATCATATGATTTATACGGTCACCTTTAATCCGGCTTTGGATTATATCGTATTTCTGGAAGGATTGGTTCCGGGAGATATCAATCGTTCCATCCGTGAATCCATCTATTATGGTGGAAAGGGAATTAATGTGTCAGGTATCCTGAAGATGCTTGGACAGGAAACCACAGCTCTGGGCTTTGTTGCCGGCTTTACCGGAAATGCCCTGGAGGAAGGTGTTGCTTCCATGGGAATCAAGACAGATTTTATCCGTCTTCCGGAAGGCAATACCAGAATTAATGTAAAAGTAAAACATGGAGAAGAGACAGAGATTAACGGACAGGGTCCCGTGATTACTCCGGAAGCCCTGGAGGAACTGTTCTCCAAACTGGATAAACTGGGAGAGGATGATATCCTGATTCTTGCAGGTTCCATCCCCAACACCCTTCCGGAGGATGTCTATGAGAGGATTCTCGCCAGACTGGAAGGAAAGAATGTCCGCGTTGTGGTTGACGCCACCAAGGATCTTCTGCTGAACGTTCTGAAATATCATCCGTTCCTGATCAAACCGAACAACCATGAGCTGCGAGAGATGTTCGGCAAAGTGCTTAAAGGGGATGACGAGATCGCTTTTTATGCTAAGGAACTGCAGAAGAAGGGTGCAAGAAATGTTCTGATTTCCATGGCAGGAGACGGAGCTATGCTGGTATCCGAGGACGGACAGACCCTGCGTATCGGAACACCTAAGGGACAGGTAATCAACTCCGTTGGTGCCGGGGATTCCATGGTTGCCGGTTTCGTGGCAGGATACATGGAGAGCGGTGACTTTAAGCGCGCGCTGATCACCGGTACGGCAGCCGGAAGTGCCACGGCATTCTCCGAGGGACTGGCATCCGAAGAGATGTACGCAAGCACTCTGGCTCAGGCAGAGAAGTTAATTAAATGATTAATGGTACAGATTGTGCCATATCATACATATAGAGAGAAAGGAGAAAAAAATTGAGAATCGTAGATTTATTGAAAAAAGATGCTGTGATCCTTAATGCGGACGTTTCCACCAAGGAAGAGATGCTGGATGCCCTGATCGGCCTTCACGCAAAAGTTGGTAATGTCAGCGATGCAGCAGCATTCAAGGAGGGAATCCTTAAGAGAGAATCCGAAGGCCCCACAGCCATCGGTGAAGGAATCTGTATCCCTCATTCCAAGAATGCAGCAGTAGCTAATCCCGGTATTGCATCCCTTACGGTACCATCCGGCGTGGATTGTGATGCTTTGGACGGAGAGCCTTCCAACCTGTTCTTCATGATCGCTGCTCCCGCAACAGGATCCGATGTTCATCTGGAAGCCCTTGCAAGACTTTCAACCGTATTGATGGATGGTGATTTCAGAGCAAAACTTCTGGCTGCTAAGACTCCGGAAGAGTATCTGCAGATCATCGATGAGAAAGAAACAGAGAAATATGGTCCGGAAGAGCCGGCTGCAGAAGCCGCTCCGGCCCCGGCAGCACCGGCAGCCGCTGCTACAGGATACCGTGTACTTGCTGTTACAGCATGTCCTACCGGAATCGCTCATACCTACATGGCAGCAGAAGCTCTGGAAGAAAAAGGTAAGGAACTTGGCATTCCGCTGAAAGCTGAGACCAACGGATCCGGCGGTGCTAAGAATGTTCTTACAAAAGAAGAAATCGCAGCATGTGATGGTATTATCATCGCTGCTGACAAGAACGTTGAGATGGCTCGTTTCGACGGCAAACCTGTGATCAAGACCAAGGTTCAGGATGGTATTCATAAACCTCAGGAACTGATCGAGAAGGTTATCAATGGTGAAGCTCCGGTTTATCATCATACCGGAGAAGTTGCAGAGAGTGAAGGAGAGAATGAATCCTTCGGCCATCAGATCTACAAACACCTGATGAACGGTGTTTCCCACATGCTTCCGTTCGTTATCGGCGGTGGTATCCTGATCGCCCTTGCATTCCTCTTTGATGACTATGCTATTAACCCGGCAAACTTTGGTAAGAATACACCTCTGGCTGCAATTTTGAAGACAGCAGGTGAGTTCGCATTTAACTTCATGCTTCCGATCCTGGCAGGATACATCTCCATGAGTATCGCAGACAGACCAGGTCTGATGCCTGGTTTCGTTGGTGGCTGGATTGCTGCCCAGGGTACATCCTACGCCAGCATCGTTGCAGCAGTTAATGGCGGCGAGGCCGCAGCAGTATCCGGCGGTTTCATCGGAGCTCTGTTCGCAGGTTTCATCGCAGGTTATCTGGTTCTCTTCCTGAAGAAGATTACCGAGAAGATGCCGGCCTCCATGGACGGCTTAAGACCAATGCTGATCTATCCGGTTGGCGGTCTGGCACTGATCGCAGCGATTATGTTTGGTATCAACCCGTTATTCGCATGGCTGAATACTCTCCTTGCCAACGCTCTTGGATCCCTCGGCGGAGCAAACGCTGTTCTCCTTGGCGCTGTTGTAGGCGGTATGATGTCCATCGATATGGGTGGCCCATTCAACAAGGCTGCTTACGTATTTGGTACTGCTGCTCTGGCAACTGCTACAGAATCTAGTCCACAGGGCTTCATGATCATGGCAGCTGTTATGGCAGGTGGTATGGTTCCTCCGATCGCTATCGCTATTTCTTCTTATGCTTTTAAGACGAAATTCACTGATAATGATCGTAAGACTGCTCCTGTTAATGCTATCATGGGTCTTTGCTTCATCTCCGAGGCAGCTATCCCATATGCAGCCGGAGATCCAGGACATGTTATTCCGTCCTGTGTTATCGGTTCTGCAGTAGCCGGCGCTTTATCCATGGCTTTCGGTTGTACTTTACGTGCACCTCATGGTGGAATCTTCGTTATTCCTACTATCGGTAACCCGGCTATGTTCCTGGTAGCTCTTCTGGTAGGATCCATCGTTGGAGCAATCCTTCTGGGTGTTCTTAGAAAACCGGTGAGCAAATAATTGACAGAGAATTGAAAAATATAAAACCCGGAATTGCAATATCCCGCAATTCCGGGTTTTTTAATGGAACAATCAAGGGAACATAGTAAGTTTGATCGGTGGATAACACGGAATATTACAATTTTCCGTACCTAATTTTACCATTGATTACAAATCTTCCACATGCTACATTTAAATCAAATAGATATTGTATTTATCCTGGATTATATGCATGGAATAGGGTGAGAGTCCCTGCGAGTCGGTCACTGTGATGCTCCTGTAGGAGATAAGTCAGATACATGGATCCGGGATAATACTTCTGCCGAAACTGGAAGTAGGGGTCTTAGCATCAGTAAGATATTCCGTATTTCCAGGAATATCTTTTTTACGTTTGGCCTAAAGCCAACCGTATGTTTAATGACCTCTCAATCTCTCTTCAAGCCAGAGGAGTCCGGCACATCCAAGTGGATGTGCCGGATTTTTCTTTGTGGAGGGGGAATGTATAAGTCCGGATTGCTCTCGTTGCATACGCAACTTACCGCAATCCTCCAAGCGATATCTCACACTTTCGCACTGCGTGCTCGTGTTTGATATCGCTTGTCCTGCCAAATGCCGGATCAGTCTTTCATGCAAGCATGACGACTTGCTCAGTCGCTTGGCAGGGACTTATACAATAAATAAAAAAGCCCCCGCCCTTGAATTCACAAAAACGAAAGCCCTTTTGCAATATTTTATCTACAATCTCATCTTATCACTCGGCTATTGCTGTGTCAATTATCATTTATTGTGGTATTTATGCCTGTTTATTTTATGAATTTTAGTCATTTTTAATAATATTGTAAAAAATCGATCCTTGACAGGACAATTTTCAGCAGTTACTGTTATGGAAAACCCGGGTAAGGAGTAGTGAATATGAGAGATCTAAAGAAGGGGGATGTCATTTCATTTGGAAGATATCCTCAGAGAGATACAGAGCAATATAAAGAACCTATCCGATGGACTGTGCTGGACAGGCAGGAGGATAAGGCGCTTCTTCTAAGCACTTATGTACTGAACTGTCTTCCCTTTGACGGGGAGCACGATCCTTTTTACTGGCCGGCCACCTGGGAGAAATGTTCCCTTCGACGCTGGCTTAATAACGGATTTCTGGATTCTTTTACCCCGGAGGAGAGATCAGCCATATTGATCAGTCAGGTGAAAGCAGACCCTAATCCGGATTTTGCGTCGGATTCCGGCCAGGATACGGAAGACCAGGTATTCTGCCTCAGTCTGGCAGAGATTGACCGTTACTTCTGTTCCAGGGAGGAAGCTTTCGCAACCCCGACAGAGTATGCCAGGATGAAAGGGCTGGTTATATCTGTGGATCACCCGGGCTACTGTTCCTACTGGCTGAGGACAGCGGGATATAACGGCAGATTCGCATCCATCATCGCTCCTTATGGAAAGAGAGGGCAGATTGCCCTTAGTAAGGGTTCACCCTATAACAGCAGATATGAGGGGATCCGCCCTGCCATGTGGATTCGTATAAAATAATAAATGGGAGAATCCTCATCCTGTAATAGGAGGATTCTCCCATCTTTTATTTATCTATTCCAGAAATCCTCTCAGATATTTGCTGTGGATCGGATTTCTCAGTTTGCGGAGGGCTTTTGCTTCAATCTGGCGGATGCGCTCTCTGGTTACGTTGAATTCTTTGCCTACTTCTTCCAGGGTTCTTGGCCGCCCGTCCTTCAGACCAAAGCGCAGTTTCAGGACGTCTCTCTCCCTGTCAGTCAGGGACTTCATGGCTTCATCCAACTCTTTTTTCAGCATGGAGCGGGATACGGAGTCAATCAGGGATACAGAGGAATCATCCGGGATAAAATCACCTAGCTGGCTGTCTTCTTCCTCACCGATGGGGGTGTCCAGGGAAACGGGATCCCTTGACGTTTTCAGGATTTCCTCCACTTTCTGGAGGGACATTCCCAGCTTGTCTGCCAATTCCTGTGACGTGGGTTCTCTGCCCAGTTCCTGAAGAAGCATCCGGGAGGTGCGCATGGTTTTGTTGATGGTTTCCACCATATGGACCGGAACCCGGATGGTTTTTCCGGTGTCTGCGATACCACGGGTGATGGATTGACGGATCCACCAGGTTGCGTAAGTGCTGAATTTATTTCCCTTTCGGTAGTCGAACTTCTCCACGGCCTTCATCAGGCCGATATTCCCCTCCTGAATAAGATCAAGAAAGGACATTCCCCGTCCTACATATTTTTTAGCGATGCTGACCACGAGGCGCAGATTGGCTTCGATGAGCTGTTTCTTAGCTGCATCGTCTCCCTGCTCAACTCTCTGGGCCAGAAAAACTTCTTCCTCTGCAGACAGAAGCGGGATATTTCCGATTTCTTTTAGATAGATACGGACAGGATCTTCCAGACTGACACCGTCAAGGATATCCTTATCGTCCATGATCTCGAAGGTGTCATCGATGACAATATCGTCTTCCTCGTCCTCCTCGGTGTTGAGGACATCGATTTCCTGCTGTTCCAGATACTCAAGAATCCAGTCAAACCTTTCCGGTGTGAGATCGAAATCTTTAAAGGTTTCTTGGATCTCCTTATATTCCAGCACATTTTTGTGATCTTTGGCTGTCTGTAATAAGTGATCCATCAGGCTGGCAAAGACCAGTCTGCTATCTTCTTTCTTTTCTGACATCCGGCTCCCCCCTGACTTAGTGTTAAGTATGTTTCTATTATATAATATCTTAATGAAAAATACACTTGGAATATTCTTATTTTTGATATCTGACCACAGAATTTTCACACTTTCAACATTTTATCAACATATTTTCACATTAGAATAGCCTCATCAATAATCAAGGAGGTAAAAAAATTATGTGGGAAAAGTACAAATCAGCATTTATCACAGGAGCAGTCCTCTGCTGTATCGTTTTCTTCGGATTGGGATACTGCGTAGGTAATTCCGGGAGAGGATACCATGGTGGAATCCAAAACACCGGCTTACAGAGCGTGGAAAGAGGAAATGATGGGGTGAGGCCCGGTGGCAGAAATCATTTAGGCAGACCGGACACCACGAATCCTCAGAATCCGACGGAGGACGGAAACCAGGACAATGATGGAAGCCAGACTGCCCCGGATTCCAACAGCGGGAATCAGACAACCCCTGACACCAACGGTGGAAACCAGACAACGCCAGGCACTGATAATAATTCAGGCAGCCAGAATGGTACGGCAGGGCCAACGGTCTATCTCTTCGGCGAGACCGATGTATTCTGACATCTGACCCAAAGCACTTTGTGATTAAAAGAAATCACAAAGTGCTTTTTTATGTCAAATTGACAAGGGATTTTAATAATGATAAAATCGGTATAACTGTTTGGAACAGATAGAAGAATAGTGGAGGAAAGATGTATGGAACCTGGTCAGGTAAAAGATACGGATAATAAAAGAGGCATACTTAATGAGGTTCAGGTGGATAGTGTAGCAGATGCACAGCGCAAGAAGAAGGAGGCCCGGAAGAATTTCTCTTTCATGCTTCCTATGGTGCTGATCTATTGTGCCTTGATGATTGCTGTAGAGTTCTTAAGTTTTCTGCATCCTTTCTGCTGGGTGCTTTCCGTAACACTTGCGGCAGTAATCTGTGCAGCACCGGTGGTTTATATGCTTAAGAAATATAAAAAACCAGGTGCCTTCGCTTTCTTAGGTATCATCTGGATTCTTGTCACCATTATTTTGGGGATTAAGTTATCCTTTGCCGGACTGGTCATAACTCTGCTGGCGGTTGTCGTCTCAGAACTGATCCGCTGGATCCTGGGATATGCCTCCAGAGAAGGCATCTGTTTCGGGTATGCAGCCGCTTCCCTGCTGCCTCTGGGACACAGAGTTTACCTTTGGACTGACACCACCAAATACATGGAGCTGATCGCGTCTCTCTTCGGGGAGAAGTACTCCGACCAGCTTGGAAGTTTTGCCACGGAGATCGTTCTTTTTCTCATTATAATTATTACCATTGCAGTGGGCTATTACAGTGCACGTTTTGCGATAGGCTATATCAGAACGGATAAAAAGATTACGGATAGATAGCAAGAAAAGTCCATTGACTTTCCAGGCTGTTGAAATTATCATTAAATTAGCGTAATTTCGAATAAGATGTCAGACTTATGAGTCTGGAGGAGGGAATAACTAAATGGGTAAGATTGCATTTACAGGGATACAGAACGCAAGAGATCTGGGGGGAATAAAGACACAGGATGGCCGCAAGGTTAAGAATAAACGCCTGATCAAGAGCGGTTCCATCTTCTGCGCCACAG
>JBGVCE010000387.1:0-3634 GCA_045226235.1 Anaerobutyricum sp. | reverse complement strand
TTTCCACATCCCTGCATCTTTGTAAATCTCATATCCCTTATTCCCCGCTTTCCCCGTAATTGGACAGAACTCTGGCAGAAGGATCATTTACATTACATCCCTCCCAGTTCTTATTAGGCATCCAGAAATCCACGATCATGCCGGACTGTCCCGGATAGTATTCCTCAAAAATATCCCTATAGAGAAGAGATTCCTTGGTAAATGGTCTGGCATGCTTGTATTTCTTTCTTCTCTCTTCATAGTCTGCATCGGTGTATACTCTCTCGGCATAGTTTGCCAGATCGTCTTTTAGAGAGTGGCCCACCGCATCGGAGAAGGCTGCCTTCTCTCTCCACAAGATGGACTCGGGAATCAAGGCGTCTTTCTCAAAAGCATGCCGCAGGAGGTATTTTCCCTTTCCATACCTGTTCATTTTCTTTTCCGGATTCACAGCCATACAGTAAGCCGCAAATTCCAGATCTCCGAAAGGCACCCTTGCTTCCAGGGAATTCACACTGATGCAGCGGTCTGCCCTGAGTACATCATACATATGAATCTCCCGGATCCGCTTCTCTGCCTCCTGCTGAAATTCTTCTGCATTTGGAGCAAAATCCGTATATTTGTAGCCGAAGATCTCATCGGAGATCTCCCCGGTAAGGATAACCCGGATGTCCGATTGCTCATGAATGGCTTTACAGACCAGATACATGCCGATGGAAGCCCGGATGGTGGTGATATCGTAGGTTCCAAGAGCTTCTATCACATGGGGAAGGGCTTCAATTACATCCTTCTCGCTTATGATGACCTCATGGTGGTTCGTATGCAGGTAATCAGCGACTTCTCTTGCATATTTCAGATCGATGGCATCCAGGTCCATACCGATGGACCAGGTCTCCAAAGGCTTATCTGTAAGGGTTGCCGCAATACCGCAGATCAGGGAGGAATCCAGACCACCGGACAGCAGATAACCCACCGGAGAATCGGAATCAAGCCTTTTCCTGACTCCTTCTATCAAAAGATTTCTTATATTTCCGCTAATCTTATCCAAATCATCTTCTATATATTCCTTAACTTCGGACATGTCACGGTAGCGGACAAACTCCCCGTCTTTGTAATAGTGCCCCGGTGGGAAAGGATGAATCTCTTCCACCAAGAAAAGAAGATTTTTTGGTTCCGAGGCAAAGCAGAAAACTCCATCTTTTGTCACACCATAATAGAGGGGGCGTATCCCTATGGGGTCTCTGGCTGCGATGTAGGTATCTTTCTCTACATCGTAAAGGATCAGGGCAAATTCGGCATCCAGCATCCCAAACATGTCTGTGCCGTATTCCTGGTATAATGCCGGGAGGATCTCACAATCCGAATCAGAGATGAAATGATATCCTTTCCGGACAAGCTCCTCTTTCAGAGGCCGGAACCCATAAATTTCTCCGTTACACACTAAGACAATCTGACAGGACTCATTTATATCTATATCTTTAGATTTATTTATATTGTTCTCTGCCTGGAGTGTTTTCCCCTGTCCGTATAGGAATGGCTGCATACCATCTGCGGTAAGCCCCATGATGGACAGCCTGTTAAATCCTAACCATCCCTTTCCCGTGTTGATCAGTCTGCTGTCATCCGGCCCTCTTGAATGGGTCTTTTCCATGGCTTTCTTAATCTCCTCACGGTTACTTCCTTTTCCACAGTAGCCTAATATCGAACACATAGTGGATCCCTCCATTCAGCAAGTTAATTAATCACGAAAAAAAGGCGCCCTGAAGGATAACCTTCAAGACGCCTTTGCCTTTGATTTAGGTTAGTTTACACCTACTCCTGTCTTTTGTCAACAACTAATAGTATATATTCCATTTTGGTAATTGCCTTAGCGGGTAAGATATTTTATAATAAGAACAACTAACGTTTAATACTTACCCTTACTTAGAAAGGAGTACACTACCATGAGTAAAAATGACTTTAAAAATGCCGTAAAAAGGATCGGTATTCTCACCTCCGGCGGGGATGCCCCGGGCATGAACGCAGCCGTGCGTGCTGTTGTCAGATCTGCTGTATACCGCGGCATTGAGGTGATCGGTATTCGCCGTGGCTGGCAGGGATTAATCAACGGAGATATGTTCCAGATGACCACCAAGGATGTATCCCACATCATCAACAACGGCGGTACCATCCTATATACTGCCAGAAGTAAAGAATTCCGCACACATGAAGGTCGGCAGAAAGCGTATAATAACTGCCGTCTCTTTGGACTCGACGGCATCGTTGCTATCGGCGGTGATGGAACATTTTCAGGTGCACTAGCCCTCTCCACCGAATTCCCCATCTCCGTGGTAGGCATCCCGGGAACCATCGATAATGATATTGGCTGCACCCATTACAGCATCGGTTATGACACCGCTGCCAACACCGCCATGGAAGCCATCGATAAACTGCGCGACACCATGAAATCCCACGAGCGCTGCTCCGTCATCGAAGTCATGGGGCACCGGGCAGGAAACCTGGCTCTCTATGTGGGAATCGCCACCGGCGCCACCGCTGTTCTGATTCCAGAAGAGCCCTGGGACATCCAGAAAGACGTGGTGGAAAAGATTCAGGCAGCCCGTGTCGCAGGCCGTACCAACTTCATGGTAGTAGTGGCGGAAGGTGCCCATCCCAAGAAGTCTCCGGAACCTGAGGAAGATTCTATGGCAGAAGGCACCGGAGCAGGCTATGTGGTAGGTCAGATGATCAATAAACACTTAGGCCTGGAACCCCGTGTTACCGTACTAGGTCACATCCAGCGTGGCGGAGCTCCCTCTGCCCGTGACCGTGTCACCGCAACCCGTATGGGCCACTATGCCGTAAATGTACTGGCAGAAGGCAAGACAAACCGTATCGTGGTTCACAAAGACGGCGCCATCACTGACGTGGACATGGTAGAAGGCCTGAAACTCCACAACACATTAAATGAAAATGAAAAAGTCGTGGTAAAAGCCATGACCGGAGTATACTAGGATAAAAATCCAGAGGGGGGCAAGGCCCCCCTCTTTATTATTCTACCTTGTCATTCTCTTTCAGAATCTCATAGACCGCCCGGACAGCTTCATAGACCATATCGTCACAATGAACCTTCTTATCTCCTCCCTTTTGGGCGTTCACCCTAAGGAGATCTTTGCAGTCCAGCATACCGTCATGGTTTGTGCGGATTTTTCTTGTAAAATCATTTGCCGCCTGAGCGGAATCGATCCCTGCCAGTCCCAGAGCCATCAATCCTCCGGTAACTGCTCCACACACAGATCCCATCTTCATCCCGGCTCCAAAATGCACCGCGATGCGCATGACATCCTCCTCACTCATTCCAAAAACCTCCGCAAAAGGAAGCAGAACGGATTGGGCACAGTTGTAATGGGGAGTTACTATTGCACGTAACTGACGCGCACGTTCAAGATATTTTTCCATGATGTTACCTTCACTTTCTACTTTCATTTATTATCCTGCAATATCTTTTTCTTTGTTTCTATTCTACTATGAAATGGGTAGAAGATGAAGGGGAATCTCTCAGAAAAAAAGAGGCGCAGTTTCCTGCGCCCCAATGGCATCAACCAGTTCGATTTTTATCATCGGACTGGTTTTTCTATTGAAAAGAGCGCAAAATACCCCCTATCCTCAGGAATGA
>JBGVCE010000386.1:0-5899 GCA_045226235.1 Anaerobutyricum sp. | reverse complement strand
GTGGATGACGGACTGATTGAGATGACCGTTATATCTATAGAGGGTGAAGATATTCATTGTAGAGTGGAAAACGGTGGTGCGGTTTCCAACCGCAAGGGCATCAATGTGCCTGGAATCGAGCTTCAGATTCCTTATCTGAGTGAGAAAGATAAGTCTGATATCCTCTTCGGTATCGAGCAGGATGTGGACTTTATCGCGGCTTCCTTTACCAGGACCAAGGAAGATATCCTGGAACTCCGCCAGCTCCTGAAAGACGGTGGTGGGGAAAATATCAATATCATCGCGAAGATTGAGAATAATCAGGGTGTACAGAACATCGATGATATCATAGATGTGGTGGATGGCATCATGGTTGCCCGTGGAGATATGGGTGTGGAGATCCCGGAGGAAGAGGTGCCGATCATCCAGAAAGAGATCATCCGCAAGGTATTTGCAGCAGGTAAGATCGTTATTACCGCTACCCAGATGCTGGATTCCATGATGAAGAATCCAAGGCCCACCAGAGCAGAGACCACAGATGTGGCCAATGCAGTTTTTGACGGGACCAGCGCACTTATGCTTTCCGGTGAGACAGCCAACGGCGCTTATCCGATTCAGGCATTGAAAACCATGTCCAAAATTGCGGAGAGAGCTGAGAAAGCCATCGATTATAAATCCCGTTTCCGTACAAGGACTCCATACTCCAACCCGGATATCACCGATGCAGTCTGCCACTCCACCTGTTCTACGGCTTATGACCTGAATACCAAGGCTATCGTGGTGGTGACACAGTCCGGTTTCTCCGCAAGGATGATCTCCCGTTATCGTCCGGGCTGTGTGATCATCGGCTGTGCCATCAATGAGAAGGTCTGCCGCCAGCTGAACCTGTCCTGGGGTGTGAAACCGCTGCTTCTTGGGGAAGAGTGGGAAGTATTCGTTCTCATCGACCGCGCCATCTCCGCGGCCAAGGAACATGGCTATCTGAAGTCCGGGGATACCGCTGTTATCACGGCTGGTGTACCGATCGGAAGATCCGGAACCACCAATATGCTGAAAGTACAGGAGATTGATTAATGAGCTTTTTCGAGAAAGAAATAAAAAAACTTGGATTCGGTTTGATGCGTCTGCCTAAGAAGGATGACGTCATCGATATCGACCAGGTAAAGGATATGGTAGATGCCTTCATGGAGGCAGGATTTACCTATTTTGATACCGCCTGGGCCTACGCCGGGTCTGAGGACGCCATCCGCCAGGCTTTGGTTGAACGGTACCCGAGGGAGAGCTACCAGCTGGCAACCAAAAATGCGGCGTGGATTAACTGTAAGACCAGGGAGGATGCCATCCGGCAGTTCGAGACTTCTCTGGAGCGGACCGGGGCTGGTTATTTTGACATGTATCTCCTTCATAATCTGGGAGAACACCGGACTCATTTCTTCGAGGATTTTGATCTCTGGGAGTTTGTGAAGGAAAAGAAGGCGGAAGGTAAGATTAAGCATTATGGTTTTTCCTTCCATTCCACTCCGGAGGAACTGGAGGAGATCCTGCAGAAGCATCCGGACGCGGAATTTATCCAGCTGCAGATTAATTATGCGGATTGGGAGAATCCGGCTATCCAATCAAGGGGTATCTATGAGGTGGCCAGGAAGTATGGGAAACCTGTGGTAATCATGGAACCTCTCAAGGGTGGTTTGCTGGCGGATCCGCCGGAAGCTGTGGCTAAGATCCTGAAGGCGAAACAGCCCGACCTGTCCCTGGCATCCTGGGGTATCCGTTTTGCCGCCAATCTTGAGGGCGTCCTTTCTGTATTGTCCGGCATGAGTGATCTGCCTCAGATGGAGGATAATATCTCCTATATGAAGGACTTCCAGGGTTTGTCGGAAGAGGAGAGCAGGTGTATCGAGGCGGCCAGGGAAGAGATGAACAAGGTTCCGCTCATACCATGTACCGTATGTAATTACTGCGCAAAGGTATGCCCCATGGATATCGGAATATCCGGTTCTTTCACTGCCATGAATCTCTTCACCCAGTTCCAGAGCATGGACAGGGCAGCCCATTCGGAAGGCTGGCTGGTGGGTGGCCACGGCCATAAGAAGGCAGTGGAGTGCATCAAATGCGGCAAATGTGAGGAAGTCTGTCCGCAGCACATCCAGATCCGGGAGGAACTGGTTAAGGTGGCGGAATTATTCGGACAGGAGAAATAAAGATTCACAATACTATATAATAAAAAATCAGGGAAGAGGCTGGCCTCTTCCCTGATTTTTGGTTTTTATGCTTAATGGTTAGTTTTTCTCCTTAAGGTCTGAAAGCTCCCTTTACGGTTTTAAACTTCTTGCTTCCCTTGCGGGCAACGCCTGTAATCTTGTAGCTGTATTTCTTGCCACTTGTGAGACCTTTTACTTTTACTTCGATCTCATCGTTATCTTTCTCGTTAATTCTCTGGACAAAATTCTTGCCGGTGGAGTCTTTGATGACAACTTTGGCGTTTTTCCACTTTACATTTCCCTGGAACTCGAAGTTTACTTCCTTGTCTTCTCTGTCGTAATCTACGTCTTCTACCAGGACTTCGGTCTTTCCGGCGATGCGGAAGGTGCCTTTTACGGTGGTGAAATTGTTAGTGCCGGCTTTTGCTACGTTGCTGATCTTGTAGGTGTAGGTCATCCCTTTTTTGGGGCTGGCGATGCGGAAAGTGAAGTCGTCATCGTCTGCTTCCACGATGCTGGCGGTATAAGCCTTTCCTTTGGAATCGGTAACCTTTATGGAAGGATTCCTGTAATCAACATCCCCTTTGAACTCTACTTCGATCTTCTTGCTGCCCTCGTACTTTACGGAATCCACTTGCGGGGCATTGGAGGCGGCCATAACAGGGTGTGCCATAAACAGACTTGCTGCCATCATCATCAATCCGGCCAGCCATGGTAATTTTTTCGATAATCTTTTCATAAATTCAATCCTCCTTTTTTAAAATTTATTCTTAAAATATAGAATTAATTCATCTACTAATAGATACGAAGAAATGGGTTGGAGGGCTAATCATCGTCGTCCTCATCGTCGTCCTCGTCATCCTCATCTGAATCATCATCTTCATCCGAGTCGTCTTCGTCCTCGTTATCGTCATCCGACTCATCTGTATCGTTGTTATCTGTAACTGTCAGCTTCTCTTTCCGGTCGATCTCGTAAGATAGGATAGCTCCGGTGTAGGCATCCACATCGTACTCATATTTCTGGGTATCTCTGGTAAATGCTATCTCGTAGACCGGGATTCCGTCCTCTGTCTCCAGATTGGTCTTGGTAAAGTTGACCTGTTTTCCCTTCAGATTGGCAGCTGCCAGAGCCAGAGTCTGTGCCTTGTTAACCCCGATCATTTCCCTGGCTTCTTTTTGGCTTTTTGTGGGAGTGGTCCCGGTACTCTGCCCGGAGACGGTGGAGCTTTCTTTTTTCAGGACGGTGATTTCTTTATCCCGGATATTGCCGGTCTGGGCACTGATTTCGTATTTATAATTCTTAGTATCCGTATAGAAATCTATCTGATAGGTGGGGATGCCTGAATCATGATCCAGGTTCGCCCTGGTAAATGTTACCTGATCCAGCTGTTCTCCCGCATCATGTAGAGCGATGTGCTTGGCTTCCCCGGGCGAGAGGCCTGCTTCTGTATCATCCGCCCGGCTGAAACGGAAGAAGAGGGTGGCAGCGATCAGCAGCACAATCATCATCCCCAGGGCGGGCAGAATAAACGGATTCTTTTCTTTTTTCATGGTTTTCGGAATCCTTTCTATATGTTATCAAAACATTTTTTGTTATCAAAATGGTTATCAGGTCTGACTGGAGGGGAAGATCAGATGGAAGATGGTCCCTTCTCCGGGCTGACTGTCTACATGGATAGTGCCTCCGTGGGCTTCCACGATCCATTTGACCATAGGAAGGCCCAGGCCCATGCTGCGCTCCTGGTCTTCCTTTGCCAGAGAATGGGCGGATGTATGGTTTTCTCCTGTATCCGGAGCGGAGACCGGCTGGATTCGGTAGAACCTCTCCCAGATTCTGGGGAGTTCTTCTGCGACCATACCGATGCCATCATCTTCGATGATGATATGGATCTGTTTCTGATCCTGATAGACAGTGAGAATCGTTTTCCCGCCGGTTTTTCCGTATTTCAAGGAATTATCGATCAGGTTATCAAAAACTCTTCTCATAAAAACCGGATCACAGTCCATATAGCAGCATTCCTCTGCCTCGATTTCCAGCCGGATCTCCCGGCGATGCGCTTCCCTGGAGAAACGGTCGGCGGCTTCCTCCGCCAGAAGGGAGATATCAGTGATCTCCTTTTTCAGCTGGTCGATGTTTCTGTCTGCCCTGGCCATGGTCAGAAGCTGGGATACCAGGGAAGACATCTGGTCTGCCTGCCGGTGAATCTCCCGAAGAGATTCCTCCACTTCAGCCCGTAGGGGGTCAGACCCCATTACAGAATTGTTACATATATTTTGCAGGGCATACTCGCTCTCTGCCAGGATGACGGAAATCGGTGTCCGCAGTTCATGGCTGGCATCATTGGTGAATTGCTTCTCCATCTCGAAATCTTTTTCAATCTGATCCATCATTTCATCAAATATGGCAGCGGTGCGCTTTATCTCATCAGAATCCTCCGGATCCCCCAGACCGATCCTCTGGTCCAGTTTTCCCTCCCGGCGGATCTGCTCTGCCGTTTCAATGAGCCTGGTTAGGGGAAAGAAGGCCTGTCTGGTAAGAAACCAGCCTCCTGCCATGGCAATGAGAAAGAGGACAGGCAGGGCAATCAGGAAGCCGGTCAGCATCCGGATGGCGGAGGGGGCTATGTCGCCCAGACGGGCGGAGGTCATACCCCGGACCCAGAGTTTACCCGTTTTCTGATTCTCAATCAGGCGGTCATAAACATAGAAGGAAACTCTGCCATTTTTAACCTTTTGGACCTGATCCGCCTCAAAAGCAATCCTTTCAGGGAAGTCTGCCGGTTCCAGACCGGAGAGAAGTGTTCCGTTATCCAGATAGAGGACCACGTAGACTCCGTCATTGTAATAATCGATATCATGACTGATGGATAATTTTCCCTCTATGATCCTTACATCCTCCAGAGCCCGGTCTGTTACGGAGCGAAGGGTAGTTTTTCTCTCTCTTAGAATCAGACTGTCTCCTGCTGCCAGAAGCAGGGCGCCTACCAGGAGCAAAATGAGCAGAAAGGAGAAGGCATACCAGAGGGCGACTCTCGATTTGATAGATATTCTTTTCATGACGGTTCCCTCAGTACGTACCCCACTCCCCGCACGGTATGAATCAGTTTGACCTCATGTCCCTGATCGATTTTCCTGCGGAGGTGGCGGATATAGACATCAATCATGTTGGAGGAACCCTCATAATCATAATCCCAGAGGTGGTTCAGCAGTTTCTCCCGGCTCAGAACGATACCCTGGTTGGCAATCAGATACTCCAGCATGGAGAATTCCTTGGCCGACAGGATGATTTCTTTCCCGCCACGGCTGGCAGTGCGTCGTTGACAATCCACCAGAAGATCTGCCAGAGTGTACGTGTTGTTGCGACTGCCCCGTTGCTTCCTGGTTGCCAGCCGGATCCTTGCCAGCAACTCTTCCAGGGCGAAGGGCTTAGTCAGGTAATCATCAGCACCTCCGTCCAGCCCCTTTACCTTGTCTTCCGTAGAATCGAGAGCCGTCAGCATCAGGACGGAAGTATCCATGTTTTTCTTCCGGATATAGCGAAGGATATCCCATCCGCTCATGCCGGGAAGCATGACATCCAGAAGGACCAGGTCATATGTAGCCAGGTCCAGATACTCCATTGCCTCCCGCCCGTCTTCACAGGAATCCACACTGTATCCATTGTTTTTCAAATGTTTGGTCAGAACGCGGTTTAATCCACGCTCGTCCTCCACCACCAG
>JBGVCE010000385.1:0-14448 GCA_045226235.1 Anaerobutyricum sp. | reverse complement strand
GTGATTCTGTCTCAATGGATCGACTTAGAGATGATGTCAGACGGGAAGTCATAGATGTGGTGATACCTGCACATCTGATTATGCCGGGATGTCAGATCTATATCAACCCTACAGGACGCTTCGTGGTGGGAGGCCCTGAGGGAGATACCGGTCTTACAGGCAGAAAGATTATAGTCGATACATACGGTGGTATCGCGAGACACGGCGGCGGTGCTTTCTCCGGAAAGGACCCCACCAAAGTTGACCGGTCTGCCGCCTACATGGCCAGATATGCCGCGAAGAATATCGTAGCTGCAGGCTTATGTAGAAAATGTGAGGTAAATCTAGCTTATGCAATCGGTGTTCCGGATCCGGTATCCGTCAGAGTGGATACTTTCGGAACAGAAGAACTGCCTATATCAATCATAAGAAAAGCTGTCAACGAAACCTTTGATTTCAGCGTGGCCGGGATCATAAGAAATCTCTCTCTCCTTAATGTTTCTTATCGACCGGTTGCCGCTTATGGTCATTTCGGACGGCTGGATCTGGATCTTCCCTGGGAACGGATCAATGCGGTAAAGACTCTTCAGGAGCGTGCCGTCAGTCATATGACAGTGGAGATTGTGAAGCAGGCAAAAGCAAAAAAAGGATCAAATCTTAAAGATCTGGCATCTTTGTTAGATGCATAAACAATAATAAATATCAGGGATATTCAGGCATTTACTTTCGAAACGGTCTCAACACAATATTCTCTCAAATAATGTTTCAATAGATAAAAGCTTGATCCACTAAAAAAGGCTGTCCGGTGAGGGCAGCCTTTTCAAATGCTTTTTCGGGCAAATGATAACGATGGTATTTTCAAACTCCGTTGTTCCTCGGAAAGAAAAGCATGTTAGATGCTATTCTTTCCTGCGGTACAAAGTCGTTTTCAAATACAATCGTTATCATCTGCTCTATGCATAAATCAATTGAAGGACAAACCCGAAGGCTTGTCCCTCTAAAATATTCTTATGAGAGTTTTTCGAAGTCTGCGACCCCGTGTTTACATACCGGGCAGACGAAATCTACCGGGAGGGTATCGCCCTCGTAGATGTATCCGCATACCTTGCAGACAAATCCTTTCTTCTTCTCTGCAGCGGGTTTCGGTTTTACATTGGACTGGTAATAATTATAGGTCATGGATTCCTTGCCGCTGAGTACCCGGGCTTCCTCGATGCTGCAGACAAACATGGTATGAGTTCCCATATCAATCTGCTGTTCTACCTTAAGAGAAAGGAATGCATTGATGTATTTCTTCAGGTATGGCAGACCATTTCCTGAGAGCAGAGTGTCAACCATGGCATATTTGTCCACATCCCGTCCACTCTGGAACCCGAAGTTCTGGAAGATGGAAAATGGTGCTTCTACAGAGAGGCAGTTGACATTCAATTTGCCGGAATTCTTTACCAGATCATGGGTGAAATTCTGCTTATTCATGGTTACAGCAACCCTGTTGGGGGTGTTGGTAACCTGTGTCACTGCATTTACGATACAGCCGCTCCTGGCCTTCCCGTCATCTGCCGTTACCACATAGAGACCGTATCCGATCTTGAATAATGCAGTAAGATTATTCTTATCGGCAGTATCATCACACTGCTGCAGGTAATCCATGCACATCTCATCTGCCAGAGCATCCAGGGCCTTGGAACTGTCCTCGTTAAGGGCAGAGTGGATGGTTACGGTATTGCGGGCAAAGTCAATGTTCGGGCAGGAAGCCAGCATCTCTTTCATAAGTGAGGCAGCCCGTGGAGCCCAGGACCCATTCTCCATGAGTCCGACCTTACGGTTCTGGAATTTATGTTCCACTAAACGATGGATGAAATCATGCATAAACGGATACATGTTTGAATTATAGGTTGTGGTAGCCAGAATCAGCCTGCTGTAGCGGAATGCATCGCTGACAGCCGCGGACATATCATCCCGTGCCAGGTCATATACGATAACTTTAGGAGCTTTGTTGGCAATCAGTTTGTCCGCCAGTAACATGACGGCTTCCTTGGTATGTCCGTAGACGGAGGTATAGGCAATCACGATACCCTCTTCCTCCGGTGTGTAGGAAGACCATTTGTCATAAAGGGAGATATAGTATGCCAGATCATGATCCAGCACCGGTCCGTGGGTCGGGCAGATCTTGGCGATATCCAGATTCAGATCTGTGGCCTTCTTCAGCAGGGCCTGCACCTGTGGACCATACTGTCCTACGATACCGATATAATACCTTCTGGCTTCATCTGCCCACTCTTCCGGACAGTCATTGGCGCCGAATTTTCCAAATCCGTCTGCGGAGAAGAGAACCTTATCATAGGTATCATAAGTAACGATAACTTCCGGCCAGTGCACCATAGGAGCCTCAACGAAAGCCAGGGTATGTTTACCCAGACTTAAAGTGTCGCCTTCCTTTACCACAATCTGACGGTCTGCAAAATCTGTTCCGAAAAACTGATTCATCATAGTGAATGCTTTCGCTGTGGATACGATCTTTGTGGTTTTGAATATCTCCATAAAATCAGCAATAATTGCGGAATGATCCGGCTCCATATGTTGAATGATCAGATAATCCGGGACTCTTTTCTCTACAACCTTAATAATGTTAAGCAGCCATTCTCCGCCGAAATTAACATCTACGGTATCCATAATAGCAATCTTCTCATCAAGGATTACATAGGAATTATAAGCCATTCCATTAGGAACAGGGTACTGGCCCTCAAAAAGATCTACCTGATGATCGTTCACACCAACGTATTGTATGTCATTTGAAATGTACATCTGAAGTGCTCCTTTCTGTTTTTTTATCATTATATTCCATGATACGGATTTCCTCAATTCTATTTTATCGCAAATCGGTAAAAAACATTATCAATATTATGAACAGATATTTGGAGGAAAGAGAAACGTGTTTTTATCCGTTATTATTATAGGAAAAACACGTCATAATAGTCAGCGATAATACGAAAAGGACAAACTATTTTTACAGGGTAAAAAATTGCGTATAAAAATAATTATTATCATCAAAAAACAACAAATAACCATAGGAGACATGTACAAATAAATCCCATATTATGAAAAAATTACACAAAAAATAAATTTAATTTCTATTTATTAAGTGATATAATTGGAATGTAAACAACAATAAGGGTAAAATATTGCTATTTATTATCCGAATATTCCTTCCGGAAAAAAGGTGTATAGAAATATTTAGCAGAATAGGTGGTAAAAAAACATGAAACAGGGAAACGGCAGGCATAAAGAGATCAATTTACTTGGATTATTCGGCAGAGAAACGTTAGAACAATTACAGAAAAAGCTGGGGGATGCCACAGACTTTTCTGTCTCTATCATCGATTACAGGGGAGGAGAAATCGTACCTGCCTATCATCAGAAAGAGTATGATCTGTTTCTTAGGCATCACGGGGAGGACAGTTCCTGCCAGATGTCTGCGGCTTTTTCTGCCGCCAAAGCAGCCATAACAAATCTCCCTTATATCTATCTATGCCAGTGTGGGCTGGTAAAGGTGGCAATTCCAGTTATCGTTAATGAGCAGTATCTAGGCGCAATCATCTGTGGTTATATCCGTTGTGATGATGTGGATGAGAAGGATCCCGTCACTCAGAATCAGATCGTGCAGAAGGATTTTCCTTCTCAGGAGGAGAGAGACCATGAAGAGGATCTTATGGATATCCCAACCTTTTCGGCTGTGAAGATACAGAACATTGCCAATCTTGCCTTCTATCTGGTGAGGGAGATGTCTTCCAAGGAAGAATACACCATAAAGCTGGGGAAGGAGGAGCATAATCACATCCATCTTCAGGAGATGAGAAAGAAGAATACAGAGCTGACTGAGACAGTGAAGAAGCTGGAACTTGAAGCGATGAAAAAAAATCTGTATCCCCAGGCTTTGATCAATGTCCTGATTACCTGTTCTAACCTGGCAATTATCGAAGATGCACCAATGACGAGAAACATTATTGAGTCCTTTTCTTCAAACCTGCGCTATTACTTAGGCCACAGCGGCGAAAATGTTTCTTTAAACAAGGAGCTGGTCCAGATTGAGAAGTACCTGAATACCTTGAAGATGCAGTATGAGAACCGTTTTGATGTCTCCGTTTTTAGAGAGGGTATTAAAAAGGAACAGAAGATTCCTAAGATGATTCTATTTCTCCTGGTAGAATACATGATTAACACTACGGTCCAGAGATCCGGTTATCAGGGAAAACTCTCTCTGGATGTCAGATATATCTCAGGACGTTGCGTGGCAACGATTCAGTATGAATATGATTATGAGGAGAACCGGCCTTCGGAGACTTTCGTTGACAGGATAGATATAGATGACAAGGAATATATTGATCAGATTCCATATATTGAAAAAAGGCTGGCCCATGATTATGGAAGTGATTATAAATTATCCATCGCTGCCGATATGATTCGTCTGGATCTTCCCAAGGCACTTACGATGAGCTAAAACGGGGGGTTGTTATATGGTTAAGGTATTACTGATTGAACAGGAAACATTATATCAGAAGGCGTTTGCCAAGATGATTGATAAGGCGGAAGACTGCCAGCTGGTGGGCGTAGCGGAAACCGGAAGAGACGCCATGAATATGGTAAGCCAGCATCGACCCCAAATCGTTTTTTCAGAGGTGGCTCTGGGAAGGGAAAACGGGATAGAGGTCTGCCAGAGATTGCAGGATACTTTTCCCGGTTTATCCACTTTTATCATATCGAATTACAGAGATGTAGATCTGATTGATCATGCCATGAAAGCGGGGATGAAAAATTATCTTCTGAAACCGATATCCGACAATGTAATTTCCCGGATCTGTGAAGGGGATCATTTTGAGGTGCCGGAGGAAGATGTCTATCTGAGAAATATTATCCTCTCTCTGGAGGAAAGAGATTACCGGGCCTCCTATGACAAGGTGAAGGAATATGTGGTACACATGTATTCCGAATCCGATCTGGGTATGAGAAAAGACAGTCTGAAAAAGCTGACTGCTATTCTTCTAAGTCAGATTCCGGGGATTGACAGTTCCCAGCAGAAGTATTATCTGCAAAAATATAAATTGACGTCCAAGATTCTGTCTAATATCGTCCTGACTTCCTGCTGGATTATGCAGATTGTAACAGAAGTGTACCGCCAGCTTTGCGTTATGAAGTACTCCCACATGAATAAGGTGCTTCATTTTATCGAGGAGAACATCAATGAGGATATCTCCCTGGCGGCTTTATCCCTTCAGGCGGGGGTCAGCAGCGGGTATCTGAGCAGGATATTTAAGAAGTATTACCGGATCAGCGTGGTGGATTATATCCACCTCCGCAAGTTGATGGCAGCCAAGAAATATCTGGTTTCCAGTGAGATGAATATCTCGGATATCTCCTTCCTGCTTGGCTACAGTGAGCCGGGGTACTTCTGTAAGATTTTCAAAAAATACGAGAAGATGACCCCATCTGCATTCTGCCATGCCTACGTATCGTAAGAAATAAACGTAATAAGAGCCATTCTTTACATGGGAGGATAATCTTAACCCAGTGTAATGAATGGCTTTTTATAATTTGTTTGATTTTACTTTAACTCAATTAATTCCAGGGATTGGAATTCTTCAGCTCCGGATCTTCGATGCGCTGGAGGATCTCCGGACCATGATCCAGGAGGAAATCACTCTTGGAAGTGGTGAGGCCTCTGCTTCGCAGGATTCCGATCAGTTTCTTACATAGTTCTTCAATTTCGAAAATCACATGGTTGGGATCTTCTTTGTAATCAAGAAGAACGATTTTCTCCATGGCCTGGTGGGTAGTCCTACCCATCAAAGGCAGCCGTTTCAATCCCTCATGTTCCCATTTATAATATGGTTTGTATACCTTATTGAGCAGATATATGATCGAAGAAAAATGCTCGATAAACTGGTCCAGAGCATGGTGGGCAGCGACATACTGTCCTCTCTGCAAAGACCTGGGGAAGTTGTACTGACCACTCTGTGCCACCTGCATACAGCAGGCCGCAATCTTCTTTAACTGGACATCCCGGGGATAATGTTTCAGCAGACCCTCTCTGATCTCGGTGAATTTACCCAGGTTATCCATGAAGACCTTTCCGTTGGTGACGGTGGAAAGGGGGTAATCTTTCATCTGCAGCCAGATCTTGTTGGAAGTTGGGACCTCATGAATGGAGAGGAATTTATCATAGAAATCTTCTATGGTAAACAAGCCTATCCTGCCGCCTCCGTAGGCGGATTCATTTCTTGAACCGAAGCCGGCATAGGATGTGGGAAGCTTATTAACCTCCGCTCTGAGTTTCTTGCCATAGACAGGGACATCCTCAGCAGGCACGTATATCTGGAAAGCGGGGCCGAAGTCATGATCCCTGGAGATCATGTCATCATAGCCATAACATTCTGAGCCTTCTCCGATGAGCCCGGCGGCCATCCTTGGAAGGTACTCCGGAAGCTCACGCTGCAGCATAGGATAGCAGACATCGAAGAAATAGGCTTCCGCGATCTCCAGTCCCTTGCTCTGCTCTGTGATATGGAAGGTGCCGGTTTTGCTTTCAGCTACAGGGGGCTTTTCATCCTTTACAGCTGATACGACAGACTCTGCAGGGGATTGTTGACTCTGGTCACTGGTCTTTCCCTGCTGCCCTTCTAATGCCTTGCAGGCTCTCTCATAGTTTTCCATACTGTGGATGTAACTTTCACTCTGGGTTCCCATTTTCTCCTTGCTGATCTTTACGCCGATCTCAAAACACTCTTTGGCTTCTTCATATCGTTTTTCTTCGAAGTAAAATGTTCCCAGATTATTGACGGCAGCAGCATAGAAGACCGGTGCCCTCTCTATATATTTCTTAAATATCTCAATGGCCGTTTTTAAGGTTTCAACCGCCTTATCTCTCTGATTCAGATGACGGTAGGGCTCCACGAGATTATTCAGAGTCACAGCATAGAGGATCTCTTTGTCCGGGTCTTCCTTCAGAATATCCAGGGAGATCTGATGGAGAGGGATGCTTTCCTCATATCTGCCAGTGTCCTGATAGAGCAGGCCCAGATTGTTGCATAGACCAGCGTAGATGAAAGCCTTTTTTCCGACGGTATGTTCGTAGATCTTCTTCGCCTCCAGGAAGAGATTCTCACTCTCTTCATAACGTTTCATCATCCGGAGCAGATTAGCCAGATTCACCAGGGAAGAAGCATAGTCCGGATGGTTGGTGCCTTTCATAGTCCGTGAGATCTGAATCGCCTTCTGAAGGATGACAATCGCTTCATCGTATCTGCCGAGATTGCGCAAAACACCGCCGTACTCTGTGTAGAGCATCAAGGTCTCCTCATGGTTAATCCCGTAGACATCCACGGAGATGGAGATGGCCTCCTTCAGCACGTCTGCCATCTTCAGGAGCTCATCCTTGGCATGATATTCCTGCATTTTTTTGTGTAAAGCCTGAAGCCTTGGATCTAACATGATATTCACCCTTTGCTTATGACGATTGCTGTTGTTTCTCTGCCCTTCTGATCAAAGCCTTATCCAGGACCTCCATGGCCCTTCTGCCCTCCTTGAGGGTAAGTAATTCCACACCATGTGCCTTCATCGTCTCATAGGTGTCCAGAATAAGATTGACATCGTTGGATAGCTTGTCAAGACGGATAACGATGATGGCATCCAGCCTGCCATCTTCCACATCCTGCATCATTCTGCGGAATCCGGGACGATCCAGGTTCTCCGGCGGATAGTCTCCCAGATCCGTGTAATTCACATATTCATTATCTTCACCGTAGATCGCCTCCACACGGTTTTTACAGGCGATACCATCCTTGATCATACCCTTGACATAAATCTGGGAGCAACCAGGACATCCGCCCCGCAGATGCTGATGATTATATATACCGATTCTCATACCTTACCTTCTTTCTGTCATTATTCCAATTCTATCTAAAAAAGCAGACACTTACATGGTTTTATTGTATCAAATCTGGTATTTTAGGTATGGTAAGATACTTTCATAGAAATGGGAAATATCCATAATGAAAAACAGGGTATACAGTACCAATTTTTCCAAAGAATAGTCCTGTTCTGCCAAACCATAATATCAGAAAAGATGATAGAATAAAAATGTGTTATCAGACAAATCGGGAGGTATCTCTATGGATAGAAATAATATAGAAAAAGCAGTAGTTTCCCTGGAGTGGGAGATGTTTCAGAAGGTAAAAGGAATTAACGGAAGAGCCAGCTGCCAGGATAACCTGGAAACCTTTGTGATTATGAGGTCAAGCCAGTTTGAAAGCTGGGATCTGAATGTGGTGAAAAGCTATCTCCGGGATCTCGTTGAGGCGATACAGCAGGAGAGAAACCTTGTGATGGAGAAGTATGCCTACATGATGGAAGAGACGGATCCCAAATATTTTGCCAGGATCAAGCATCTTCTTCCACCGGTTACGGACAAGGCCAAATCCCTGGTGGATAAGATTGTCAGTCAGTATGAGGACTGGGTGAAGGAGTTTGCAGCCAAGTATCCCAACATCCGTAAAAACGGGCGGGCCATGGACGGAGGATCCATAGGGGAAAGAGCGACTCTCCTGAACTACCTGAAGTGTGAGCTCTATACCTATTCGGAGAATACCCTGGAATTATACTGGGATAGCATTCTCAAGAATAAAGAATTTAACAGATACTGGTACAGCATGGAGAAGATGGCCCAGGCATATGGATATCAGACCTTGGATGAGGCGGAAGCCGATCTGAAATAAAAAGGAAAGGGGAGTGATGGTCACTCCCCTTTCACTAATTCCTCCATGGAGATTTTCTGGATTTTCCGATACTCCAGGAGGGCAACGACCAGATAGGTACCAAAACCCAGAAGAAACATCCGGACATAGATCATGGGATCCAGCCAGTAGGGGATCCAGCCGGACATGCTGGTCATAATGAACATTTTAAATATGAACGAGAGCAAAGAGTTCTCGATGGGAAGGGAGATCAGAAGGAAAGCAATCACAACCAGAGTGGTGGAGGTGATGTAGAGCCGGCTGATCTCTTTGTTGTTGTATCCTAGGATTTTGACCATGGAGATGTGGGACGCATTTTTCTCTATGATGATCTTAGACATCAGGTAGATTAAAACGATGAAGATCAGGATGGAAAAGGCGTCCACCAGATACATCATGCTGCCCATGGATCTCTGTAGCTGCCGGGAGACCTTGGTCATCGATTCATAATCGATAATTGTAGATATGTGTTTTTTGTCGATATCATTGATTTCCTGGTTGGAAAAATAACCTGAAAAATAATCCGATCCCAGATCCAGGATGGCATTCAGTTTCTTTTGGTTCATAAACAGGCATAAAGCGCCTTCGTAATCACAGATATCTGTTACGGTAAATGCATAGCTTTTCTCTTCGTATTTCTCTTTCAGAGTGATGGTGTCTCCCGGATGCAGATTGTATTTTTCTGCGTAGGAAGAAGAGATATAAACCTGGTCCCCATCCACATCCAAATGGATATAAGCACTCTCTTTATCGATTCCATACAGAGTGATTTCCTCTTTTCTGTGCCGCCCGTCATTCATGGTACTCAGTGAATAGGCCGTAAATTTCTCGGCATCCTCCACATCCGTATCCACATCATTATAAAACAGAATCAAATCCAGCAAATCACTAAGCTCCATATCTTTCTTCATGGCAGACATGGGGAGTTGGAGGATGTATTGGTATCTGCTCAGCATATTTTTCTCGATTTCCTCCTGGTAATGATTCAGGACAGAAGGGAGGGCCAGACCGAAGATCAGCAGAAAATTGGCAAAGAGGATGCCGAAAAAGAGCATGATATAATTGCCTTTATTCTGCAGGATTACCCGTATACGAAACCGGGTGAAAAAAGGAATCCTCGGGGAGAGGGGCATGGCGTGTTTCTTTTTCTTCCTCTGCAGGTCTTTACGCAGGAAAGCAAGAGGAGAAAAAGAGAGCTTTCCCAGGAGACTAAAGAAGCAGATGATGATGATGATCAGGATTGGGATAACCGTGGTCTGGAAGAAGGCAGAAGCATTCCAGAGGGTCACATAGGTTGGCAGGGAGTAGCTGGAATAATAAAGCCAGGCGCAAAAATTCTTCAGGAAGGTATACCCCAGCAGGTTTCCTGTTAAGGCGCTGACCAGGGTTACGATTACCGGTGCCGACATATAGTGGAGAATTAATTCCATTTTGGTGTATCCGGATGCACGCAGGGTTCCGATCACAGAAGACTCCTTCTGGATGGTGTCAAGGATGGTAATCCGGAAGACAAAGGCGATGATCAAAATGATGATATAGAGAAGAACCTGCATCATAGACCGGTCGCTTCCCAGGTCATCCCCGGTAAAGGTGATGGCCTGATTCAGGTACCTGGGAGTGTAGGAGTCCAGGGAAACGATGGAGTTGATCTCTTCCATCAGATCCTCTGCTATCTCATTTTCTTCTTCCTCAGAGCGGGGAGGAGTGTCGTAGGTCCAGGAATAGTTATATCGAAGGGTATCCGGGCTCCAGGAATCAAACTCTTCCTCCGTCACCAGACTCACTCCAAAGAGGATGGAATCAAACATCATATCATTGTTATCCTGGAAGAGGCTGCTGTAGTCGGAAAGGGCAATCAGGCCAGTGATGGTAAAGGATTGGGCGCCGCTGTTGATGGAATCCCCCACAGATAGATGATTATTGTCTGCATACATCCGGTCCACCGCAATTTCTCCTGGTTTTTCCGGCATACGGCCTTTCATCAGGCAGGGCAGGTTGACCTGGGTTCTGGTCTTAAAAAAGCGCAGAGTACTCCCGCTGTCCAGGAGCATCTCCCGATAGAAGTTCTCATAGATATGTACACCGTGGGTCTCTATCTTACGGATTTGTGACCGGTTTGCTTTTCGTGTGAGAAGAAAATTGCCATCTTCTATCCGGTATTTTTCAAAACTTTCTTCATAAGCTGTGATCATGCTTTCCCCAGCCACCAGATAGCCCGATACCAGACCGATGCTTGCCGTCAACAGGATAAAAATGACCAGATATTTACCAAGATCGGACCGTATCTCCCTTAGGATTCGATGGGTGAGAGGGGATTTTCCGAGGATTACCATTCCAGTTCCTCCGCAGGTGTTTTGACTTCGTTCAGATAATTACTGGTTATTCGTCCGTCTTTTAAGGTGATGACACGGTCGGCCATATATTTCAAGGCGTCATTATGGGTCACCATGATTACCGTACTCTTATACAGCTGATTCACTGTTTCAATCAGTTTCAGGATCTCTTTGGATGTGGCATAATCCAGCGCTCCTGTAGGTTCGTCACAGAGAAGGATATCCGGCTTCTTCACAACAGCCCGCCCTATGGCCGTCCTTTGCTGCTGTCCTCCGGAGAGTTGATTGGGAAGCTTATGGCGATGCTCATAGAGTCCCAGGATATGCAGCAGTTCATCCACAGATAAGGGGTCTTTGGACAGGTATGCCCCCACCTCGATATTCTCCCTGACTGTAAGATTGGGAACCAGATTATAAGACTGGAATACATAGCCCAGGTAAGATCTCCGATAACGTGTCAGCTGCTTCTCTTTCATCTGATTCATCAGCACCCCGTCGATAGTGATGGTACCGCTGCTCATGCTGTCAATCCCGCCGATGATATTCAGCAAGGTAGATTTACCGGAGCCGGATGGCCCTAAAAGAACGCAGAACTCCCCCCGGGTCAGCTGCAGGTCAATCCCTTTCAGCACTAATGAGGCATTCTCGCCGGATCCATATGATTTTGTAATGTGATCTAATTGTAAAATCATGGTTAATGTATAATAGATAAGGAATGTATAATATGCGTTAGATAATACTAACTATAATTATACACTCCTTATCTATTTTTGCAATCCCCAGATTTTTACTATGAATTTTTAAAAAGGGTATATAATAAAAAGAAAGGGGGCATTAGCCCCCAAAACATATCGTTTACTGATACTGACTATAAATCGTATCAATCAGACTGCTTGTTCCGTAGCGGTAAACATTACCGGAACCGTCCGGAGCCCGATTGCTGACCGGGCCACAGAATCTTACAGCTCCATTGCTGATACGCAGTTCCAATGCAACCCAGCAGGTGCCCTTGGAACTGGTGCTTATGTGATAAGTCGCCGGATCATAGGTGCTGTACTTGACAGATACCTGGGCTTTGGAATGCGCTAGGGTGGTAGAATTTGGATCATCATATCCGGCAGGATATTTTACGAAACAATAGTACACACCATCCTCACGAGCGTGAATCTTTATGACTTCCGTACCGTTTGCTGTCCTGGCATCCTGGTCAAGGCTTGCAAGTAATTTCCGTCTCTTTGTGCCAATAAAACTCTGCAGCTTTGTTGCTATTTTATTATTATAATATACGTGGTAATAAGTACTGTAAAACGGTCCTACCAGATGGAGGTCAAGATCGTTGGGGGAATTTCCCCAGGTCAGGGTAAAGGTTATTTTTTTCGGATCTTCGAGACCGACAGCGTCAAATGCATCGCTGATCGCAAGCTGTTGCTGTTTGGAGAATGCCATTGACCTGGCTTCCGCCAGAACAGCGTAGCGGCCATCGATCAATTTGGAGGTGTAGGACAGCCTTGAGATGGAACGATAGAAGAGCTGCGCCCACCTGTTTAAAGATATTTCTCCCCTGATCCGGCTGTCATTTGCCATCAGATAGAAAGCGTGACTAAAGATGGTACTGTTGCGGTGAACCCCGCCATTATCAGAATCTCCGGTATAAAGATTGCTGTAATGATCTTTACATTCTCCTATACTTGTCGGGTTGGCAAAATTTCTGTTGGGGATGGAAGAACCGTCTTTTGCCCTGTCTTCCCCATGGAGCCAGGTGCTGTCGTCTCCAACTACCAGTTTCCCTTCAATGATATCTCCGATAATATCGGCATAAGCCTCATTAAGAGCGCCGGATTCCCCTTTATACTCCAATCCTTTACCACCGCCGACCCTGTGCTGCACGACACCATGGGTGAATTCATGACCCAGGGCATCAAGAGCACGGGCGTATTCTTTCTGTTTGTCTGAGAATGTGATATAGATTCTTTTGTTGTCTTCGTCCCAGAATGCATTGGCACTGGTACTGTTCTCCAGATAGTCGGCATAATATCCGATATGCAATGTAGATCCTTTATCGTCATAGCTGTCCCTGCCCAATACATTTTTATAGTAGTCCTTAACGATGGACGCATGATATAAGAGAGTGTTGGCGCGGCGGCAGTTATCTGGATTGGAGGTGAGCATGGCATTTTTTAAATAATCCGCTTTACCGTAGGATTCATTTCCCTGGGCGTCAGTCCCCAGGTAACTGCGAACCTGGGAGATAGATATATCGCGTCCTTTATCGTGATACAGGTAGAGCGGATCTCCTTTGTTCCAGTCGTAACCCATGGTAATCTCGTGTGAGCTTCCGTTCAGACATCGTCTGGAATACTTCTTCTGCTCCCAATCGTCAGGGCAATTATCTACCGCATGCCGGACTTCCCCGGTCTTGACATCGATATAGATGTACCAGCTGATCTTAGGAACGGTTCCAACGGAAACGGATGGATTTACCGTGGTGCCATCTCCTTCTGTGGTATCTCCAAGGTCACTTTCCGAATTAAGGGGATCCTGGGATTGGTCGGAATATACATGAACTTTATAAGCGTAGAATGGCATAATTGTCTCATCAGAACCTGCCGTGCCGGCTGTGTTCTCAGATTGGTTGATAAAATTATCCCCCGCATACATCACCAGTTCCATATCGGTATTCAAGGGGACACCGTAGGTCTGAGGAAGCAGGTAATTGCCGTCATCATCCTTCTTTTCCCGTATATAGCCTGTTGCTCTACGTGAAGCATAGGCCTCGGTTATATTCGGACTGATTTCGCAATCAATGGTACGGAAAGCAGCATCATAAGTACTGTGAAGAGCGGTTACATTTCCACCTGCATCGGTACATAAGACCATATCTGCTCCTTCCACAGGGTAACCTTCCCTGGTTTTGGGCAGGTATTTGTAAAACACTTCTTTTCCGGCATTTTTTCCGTTCCCGTCGGACGGTGTATCTATGGTCTCCGTGGTAATCTCATTTTCCTTTACTTCAAAATCTGTTTCGACAAGATTTCCGTCCTGATCGATTGCTTTGTTAAAAACACTTCCCAGGCTCTTTAATACTGCTGCGGCGGTGGCTTTTCCGTTTACTTTTTTATCCGTGATAGTGCCCACGATTGCCCGGGGTGAAGTGGAATCAGGATCTCCCAGGACTTCGGTTTTACCAGCCGCTTCCAAGAGGGCCAGATCCCCGGAATCCACGTCTCCGTCCTTGGTGATTTCTTTAAGATTGACATCCCAACGGGCAAATAAAGTGATACTTTCCGTGATTGGCTGGGAAAAATCGAATGGTATTTCTTCCCCGTCCAGGTACCAGCCGGCAAACTTGG
>JBGVCE010000384.1:0-2535 GCA_045226235.1 Anaerobutyricum sp. | reverse complement strand
CCTCAGCCATATGATTCAGACGGACCATAGGAGTATGGCCGATGGCTTCCAGGATATTGTTATATATCATGCTATTCTCTCCCTCATTTATTATTCACTGATTGCATTTAACGCGTTTTCAAGATCCTCGATGATGTCGTCCACATTCTCAATACCTACGGACAGACGGATCAGATCAGGTTTAACACCGCCGGCAATCAATTCCTCATCTGTCATCTGGCGATGTGTGGAGGAAGCCGGATGAAGGACACAGGTATGGGCATCTGCCACATGGGTTGCGATGATAGCCAGTTTCAGATGTTTCATAAACTCTTCCGCTGCTGCTCTGCCGCCTTTTACCCCAAATGAGATAACACCGCAGGTTCCTTCCGGCATATATTTCTGAGCACGCTCATAGTATTTATCTCCCGGCAGTCCCGGATAGGTAACATAAGCCACATTAGGATTGGCCTGCAGGAATTCTGCAACCTTCTGGGCATTCTCACAATGTCTCTGCATACGGACAGCCAGGGATTCCAGCCCCAGGTTCAGGATGTAACAATTCATGGGAGAAGGAATGGAACCAAAATCTCTCATGAGCTGGGCTGTAGCTTTGGTAATAAAGGCCAGTTCTTTCCCGAATTTCTCTGCATAGGTGATACCATGATAAGAATCGTCCGGGGTGCAAAGCCCGGGGAATTTGTCCGCATGAGCCATCCAGTCAAAATTACCGGAGTCTACGATGGCTCCACCCACTGTGGCATCATGGCCATCCATGTATTTTGTGGTGGAATGAACCACGATATCTGCTCCCCATTCAAAAGGCCTGCAGTTGATAGGGGTTGCAAAGGTATTATCAATGATAAGGGGTACGCCGTGGGCATGAGCTGCCTTGGCGAAACGCTCAATGTCAAACACGATCAAAGCGGGATTGGCGATGGTTTCCCCAAATACCAGCTTGGTATTCGGACGGAAAGCAGCTTCCAGCTCCTCGTCACTGCAGTCAGGGCTTATAAAGGTAAAGTCAATTCCCATCCTTCTCATGGTAACATGAAAGAGATTGTATGTTCCTCCGTAAATTGTGGAGGAGGCGATCACATGATCCCCGTTACCGGCAAGATTAAATACTGAGAAGAAAGATGCCGCCTGTCCCGAAGAAGTCAGCATAGCTGCTGTACCTCCTTCCAGTTCCGCGATCTTAGCTGCAACCAGGTCATTGGTAGGATTCTGCAATCTGGTGTAGAAATAACCTGACGCCTCCAGGTCGAACAGTTTACCCATATCTGCGCTGGTGTCATATTTAAATGTAGTACTCTGAACGATAGGCATTAATCTGGATTCCCCGTTTTTGGGCACATAACCGCCCTCAATACACTTCGTCTCTTTTCTCATATACTTGCTCCTCTCCTAATAATATTTTCAAGAATACAGTAAGAATAATCTGCCTGTTTCTGTTTTTCTCCCAACATTACTGATTATATAACTATATTTCTCCGCGGTAAATCGTTTTTTCTAAGAAAATGGTTTTTTTCCGTCATTTTCTGCCGACAGCATTCATTTATTTACGATATATGCATATCTTCATATTCTTTGTGGCATACTTCAGCACTTTCTTCATGTATTTCTCCGGGATTGCCACGCAGCCTAGAGTGTACTTATGGCTTCCTGTACAATGCAGAAAGATGGCCGACCCCTTGTTATAGATATTCTTCGGGTTATAGTCGATATTGATGGCATAGTTATACTGAGGGCGGAATCGAATCAGATGTTCGCCATATACACCTTTAGCTTTTCTGGAATCCACCAGTCGGTTATAGTCTTTCTTCCGAAGAGACCAATAAAGGTATTTATTTACCCGGATATATCTGAGAGTCGTCCCGGGATTCTTTTTTATTCCGAATACATGGGTGAATCCAAAGGTCCCTGTAGGAGTTTTCTTATCCCCTTCACGCCCTTTTCCAATCCCCTTCCTGCCCACATAGGCCTGACAGGATATCAGTTTCTTCCAACGATTATCTCCTGTCTTCTTGTACATGAGAAAACCGGCCCTGGAATTTCCTTTATATTTGACAAATAGAAGACGGTCCACTTCCTGGTCCCTGGCATATCTTTGTTTTAATCTGTCCCAGCGGCCGGATTCCCCGGCCTGGATGGGAGCAGCAGTTCCGATGCCGAAAATGATGATTACTAAGATTAAAATCAGGAAATAAAGGAATCTTAGGTTGCTTTTCATCTGAAAACTCCTTTGAAATGTAATGACGAGACAAAAAACTGTTTGTGAAATCAGCGAGAAGTGTTATAATAACTCTGTCTTACCAAGATTCATTATAACAGATAATTTATGGAATAATAAACATTTATGAAAGGTATAACTATGTTTTTTCAATCAATTAAAAAAGCCATCAGTAATTATTTAAAGCATCTGGCCAAAGTAAACAAAGAAGAATTTGGGGATGGCCCGTTAAAATGCCAGGGCTGCGGCATGAAATGCACTGCTGAAGACAAAAAAGCCTGCAGCTTCTTTGATATGAATGTTTAGACCGGATATTGTAATAT
>JBGVCE010000383.1:0-2307 GCA_045226235.1 Anaerobutyricum sp. | reverse complement strand
ACATTCCTTCCCCGGAACAGGGGGCATCCACCATAATCTTATCGAAGTATTCCGGAAATTTCTCCGCCAGCACATAAGGAGGCTCGTTGGTCACAAAGCTGTTGCTTATGCCAAAGAGCTCCAGATTACGCAGGAGGGCTCTGGCCCTGGCTGTGTTGATATCATTGGCCACCAGCTGCCCCTGTCCTTCAAGATCTGCTGCCATGGCTGTGGCCTTTCCCCCGGGGGCTGCGCAGAGATCTAGAACCCGGTCTCCGGGTTCTACTGACAATCTGGAAGCCGGTGTCATGGCGCTGGGTTCCTGCAGGTAATAAAGTCCTGCCGCGTAGAATGGATGGGCCGCAGGCTGGTCTTCCCTGTCATAGTAATATCCGTTATCCACCCAAGGAATCTTTGTCAAATGAAAAGGAGAAATCCTCTCGAATTCCTCCTTAGAAATCTTTGACGTGTTCACCCTCAGACCATAGTGGCGCTGGTCCTTAAATTCTGTAAGAAAGGACTCGTATTCGTCGCCCAGGATTTCCCGCATGGAAGCGAGAAACTTCTCCGGTAAATCAGTCATAATTATCTCCTTTTATCAATCGGTCAGTTCCCCGTACCGGTCTACCATAGCATGATACTTCCGCAGAAGAACGGACATGATTACTTTTCTGGTAATAATCCCGATAAAGATCCCTCTGCTGTCCACCACGGGAACAAAATTCTGGTTGATGATATACTCATCCAGCTCAATGATGTCCGCATCAGCGCTGACCGCTTTGTAATCCCATCTTTTGCGAAGTTTTCCCAGGGTGACATGTTTCAGTGCATCGTAATCATTATGGAATTCCGTGGTAAGGGCCCAAAGAAAATCTCCCTCTGTTATGGTTCCACAGTATTTCCCGTCCTTATCGATCACCGGAACTGCCTGGTATCCTCTCTTCCGGATGGTGCGCAGGCTCTGCCCCACGGACTCCTCCTCAAAGATATAGCAAACTTCACTTTTGGGAATCAGATAAAATGATACATTTCTCATTAATTCTTTGCCTCAGTCGTTGCTTCTGTAGCCTGCTCAGCTGCTCCGGTGGTTGCCTCCTGAGGAGCTTCCTCCGTTGCGCCGGTGGTCTGGGTATCTGCCTGGGTTGCAGTGGACTCTTCGCTGTGAAGAACTACTTCTTTCCAGAGTTCCTGATCTACATCCTCTTTGTAGGACCATTTGCTCTCAAGATCCTTGGTCCATTCTTCATACAGCTTATAGAATGCCTCATGCTCTCTCTCGTGGATGATATCTTCCTTCTTCTTATCCGTGGCTTCACGGTCTGTGTAGGCAGTCAGGCTGGCGATGACATATCCGTTGTCACACTCCATAACCTCATCCATGAGATCTCCGTCTTTCATCTTGGCAAGTTTCTTCTCGAAAGCCTCGCCCTCTTCCGATGCGCCGGCAGCAAAGGTCTCGCTGGTATTATTGTATTCTGCTTCTTTGGCTACGTCCTCCAGGGATGTGCCACCCTGGATCTTCTTAAGGGCTGCCTTGGCAGTCTTTAACACTTCTGCCTTCTCCTTATCCTTCATGTCTACTGTCTTACCATTTTCATCTGTGGTAGTAGTGGCATAAACGATACGGGCAATGGTAGTCTCTCTGGCTTCGTCATCACTGACTTCCTTGTTCACATCTGTGACTGTAGCTTCCTGAACCTTGGAAGCACTCTTATTTTTCTCATAGATCTGTGCCATATCTTCTTCGGAAGCGCCGCACTCTTTGAGGATAGCCGCACCTTCTGCACTCTTGGCAAATGCCTTGGCGTACTCGGCACATTCTTTCTTTTCATCCTCCGTGATGGAAACCTTATATTCCTCTGCCTTGTTATTTAAGACAATGATCTGTTTGATCTGGGAGATGATCTGTTCCTTGACATTCTCCTCAAAGGTGATCTGGTTTCCTTCCTCGTCCGTAGAAACAGGAGTCGACCAGAAGTCACTGCCAAAATAAGAGCTGTAGTAATTCTCATACTGGGAAGCTGTCATCTTAGCATAGATCCATGCTTCCTTCAGAGTTACTTCCGTCTTGTCGTAGGTGAACAGTACCTTGTTACCGTTCTGCGTCTTCAGATCCTTTGATGTAGAACATCCGGTCATCAGTCCGGCAGCCATGACACAAATCATCACTGTACAGATGACCTTAGTTACTAATTTTTTCATTTTTTAATGCCTCCTGTTTTTTATCTTCAACATTTCACCCAGATGAACTTCATCAGGTGTTTTATCGCAATCGTTACTATTATAGTATAAGTTTCCGGGAAAGCAAACATTTTTTTGCCGAAAGGA
>JBGVCE010000382.1:0-2521 GCA_045226235.1 Anaerobutyricum sp. | reverse complement strand
GGCTCTCTCATCGATCAGCAGGTTGGCGGCGAAGAGGTTCGCCTCATACTCGGTGCTGCTGGTGATGTCGAAAAGCTCCATCTCCACGATCTGCTGAAAGCGGCCGTCCCTGGCTCTGCGCAGCCGGTCCCTGTGGAGAAGGATATGCCCCAGTTCATGTGCACAGGTCATCCTCTGCATCTGAGTGCTGAGATTCTCATTGATGTGGATATAGTAATTGTTCAATATATTCGTACAGAATCCCTTCTGCCGCTTCATATGGATGTAACGGACACAGATACCCAGCCCTTCTGCCAGTTTAAACGGATCGCGGGTACCGTATTCGTCAATCAATGCCCCGGGAAGGGAAAAGATTCGATTATCCATAGGAATCAGGCGTCCTCCTCGTTCCGGTACTTCTTGGGAATGTACTTGCGGTTCTTCTTCTTGGCCTCCCAGTAGGCCTCCTGCATGGCCTGCATGATGGCATCCATGTCTTCCTCGTCCATCTCGCCGCCTGCCCACATGGAGGCAAGGTCGGAAACCATGTCCCAGGCCTGTCTAGCCCCCCGGCTTCCGTAGCGTTCGTTGGCACGGAGGATGAAGGAGGCATTCTTATCCAGAAGGACTTCCTCACGGATATCCAGGGCACCTGCCAGGGCAGCATAGGTCTCCTTCTTCTTGGGGAGGCGGATTCCCAGTTCATAGTTCTGTATGGTTCGCAGGGATAAGCCGGAAACCTCCGCCAGTTCCTTCTGCGACATGTTCTTTGCGATACGTGCATTCCTGATCTTTTCACCGAATTCCATTTCTCTCTTCCAGCCTTTCTGAAGATGATGCCGGATTGTGGAATCATCTTACTGAACTTTCGTAAATAACGCAACTTGTGACATTATCATACATCCTGACGGCGGGCCTGTCAATAGAAAATCGAACAAAAGTTCGCATATTAAAATGGGGCACTTGACAAAGGAGGAGAATCGTTGTATGTACATTACAGACGTCGTTATCATTCAACTTAGTGACGTAGTATTAAGGGAAAGAGTAACAAGAGAGAATTAAGACAACGGGAGGATAACATGGCATACGGACTATTAGGGGAGAAGCTTTCCGGCACAGTATTTCAGAAAATATATGATAAGATCGGAAGAAATAAATATGAGATGTGGGAGAGGACGCCGGATGAGGTGGATTCTTTCATGAAAGAGGCAGTCTTTCTGGGGGCTTTTGTGGATAAGGCCTACCGGGAGAAGGTCCTTCCTTATGTAGAAAAATTCAGCCGGGAGGCAGAGATGGCAGGATCCGCCAACACTGTCATTTACCGGGACGGCCATCTGACGGGCTATCACACGGAGTACGCTGCCCTGGCATCGGTATTGCGGAAGATGAAACTGAGCCTGGAAGGGAAGAAAGTCCTGATTTTTGGCGATGGTGAGACAGGCAGGATTGCCCGGCTTCTGGCCTCAGACCAGGGGGCGGCACACATTTACCAGATTCCTGAAAATGAAGAAGGAAAGATGGATGATTCTGCCTATGAGGAATGCGCAGATGCACAGATCCTTATTCAGACCGGCTCCTGCGGAACGGCGCCTGATCTCGAGGACTGCCCGGTGGACCTGGGACGGCTTCCTGAGATTAGCGGTGTGGTGGAGACCATATGGGATCCTTTGCGGACCACCTTGGTACTGGAAGCGGAAAAAAGAGGAATCCCTGCCAGGGGAGGCTTGTTTTTCCTGGTGGCTCAGGCCATCCATGCGGTGGAGTGCTTCCTTAACACCACTTATGAGTATGAAAAGATAAATGACATATATCATCAGATCCTGAATGAGAGGAGAAATCTCGTCCTGGTGGGTATGTCCCAGGTTGGGAAGACAACCGTGGGGACCTTACTGTCCCAGAGACTGAACCGGAAGCTGGAGGATACCGATCACCTGATTATCGCCAAGGAAGGGTGTGAGATCACCGATATATTTGCCAAGGGTGGAGAGCCCTATTTCCGGGATGTGGAATCGGAGGTAGTCCGCCAGGTGGCCCTGGAGCATGAATTGATTATCGCTACCGGCGGCGGGGCAGTGCTGCGGGAGAAAAATGTGGAGGCCTTGAAGAAGAACGGACTGATCATCTTCCTGGACCGTCCGCTGGACCAGCTTACCCCGACGGATGACCGGCCTCTGGCAAACTCCGCGGAGAAGATTTACGGACTTTTCCGGACTCGTTATCCTATCTATAAATCTGTCTGTGACAGGCATGTGGTCAATCATCTGTCGCCGGATATCGTGACAGGTAAGATCCTGCGGGTCATGGAAAATAGGAAGAAACTGCTGGTGATTAACGGCCCCAGCCTGCATATGCTGGGAGTCCGGGATCCGGATATCTACGGATACACCAGCTATAACCGGCTGTACCATAATATCAAAGTTCACGCCATGGAACTGGGAGTGGAAGTGGAATGCTATCAGTCCAACCATGAGGGGGATCTGGTGGATAAGATTCTGAATGCCTATGGCGTGATGGATGGCATCGTCATCAACCCGGGCGCTTA
>JBGVCE010000381.1:0-7851 GCA_045226235.1 Anaerobutyricum sp. | reverse complement strand
TCGGCGGAGTGGTAGATGTATATCCTAACCCTGTGGAAGATGTGACCCTGCCATTTGAACCTGAAAAATATAATAAATTACTGGGAACAGAGATCCCCGAGGAGGAGATGCTCTCCTACCTTGAAAGACTGGAGATCGGTTACGACGCCGAAAACAGGACTCTCAGCATTCCTTCCTTCCGTCTGGACCTGCGCTGCGCTGCAGATATCGCGGAGGAGGTTGCCCGATTCTATGGATATGACAATATTCCTACCACCCTTCCCCACGGGGAGGCCACTGCAGGTAAGGTATCCTTTGCTGCAAGAGTGGAGGGAGTTTTACGTGACATAGCAGAGCAGAACGGCTTCTGCGGCGCCATGAGCTATTCCTTCGAGAGCCCTAAGGTATACGATAAATTAAGACTGGCATCCGATGATCCTCTGCGTCAGGCTATTGTCATTTCTAATCCGCTGGGTGAGGATTACAGTATCATGCGGACCGTTGAGCTGAATGGTATGCTTACATCCCTGTCGGGAAATTATAACCACAGGAATAAAAATGTCCGCCTTTATGAGATTGCTAATGTCTACCTTCCCAAGGCACTTCCTCTGACGGAACTGCCGGATGAGAGGAAGAGAATGGTGCTGGGCATGTACGGAGACTGTGACTTCTTCCTCATGAAAGGTGTTCTGGAAGAGATGTTCTTAAAGCTGGGACTCAGCGGAAAAGTTACCTTTGAACCCAGCCGGGAGAAAACCTTCCTGCATCCTGGCCGGCAGGCCCTTGTCTATGTTAACGGAAGTTACGCCGGCTATATCGGCCAGGTTCATCCGGAAGTGTGCGACAACTATGATATGAAGTGCGAGGCCTATGTAGCCGGAATCGACCTGAATACAATCGTGGAGAACGCAACCTTTGACAGAAGATATGTAGGCGTGGCAAGATACCCGGCTGTAAACAGAGACTTAAGTCTTGTAATGAGCAAGGATATCTTTGTGGGCCAGGTGGAGAAGGTTATGCGGGACAAGGGTGGCAAACTTCTGGAAAGCATCACTCTCTTTGATGTCTATGAGGGATCCCAGATTGAAAAAGGTTTCAAATCCGTGGCATACAGCCTGGTATTCCGCTCCCCGGAACGCAGTCTGGAAGCTGCGGAAGTCAACAAGATCGTTGATAAGATTCTAAAAGAACTGTCCAAATTAGGAGTGGAATTAAGAGCATAATGAAGACAAGTGATTTTAACTTTGAACTGCCTCCGGAGCTGATCGCCCAGGATCCTCTGGAGGATCGTTCTTCCTCCCGCCTCCTGGTGCTTGACAAAGAAACCGGGGAGAGAAAACATAGGGTTTTTCGTGACATCCTGAAGTTTTTACGGCCGGGGGATTGTCTGGTGATCAATGATACCAGGGTAATCCCGGCCCGACTGATGGGGGTCAAAAAGGACACAGGGGCAGGCATTGAGTTTCTTCTTCTGAAAAGGAAGGAAAATGATGTCTGGGAGACTCTGGTAAAACCGGGTAAAAAATGCAGGGTCGGTGCCAGAGTTACTTTCGGGGAAGGAGAGCTGGAGGCTGAAGTAAAAGAAGTGCTGCCCGACGGTAACCGTCTGGTGAAATTTTCTTATGATGGAATCTTCGAGGAGGTGCTGGACCGTCTGGGCCAGATGCCTCTTCCGCCTTATATCACCCATAAACTAAAAGATAAAGACCGCTACCAGACCGTCTATGCCAAATATGACGGATCTGCCGCAGCCCCTACTGCAGGGCTGCATTTTACAAAAGAACTGCTGGAACAGATTCAGGAGATGGGCGTGAAGATCGCCCGGGTAACCCTCCATGTGGGGCTTGGCACTTTCCGGCCTGTGAAGGTGGAAAATGTGCTGGACCACCATATGCATTCCGAATTTTATCAGGTGAGCCAAGAGGCAGCAGACCTGATCAACGAGACCAAAAAGGCAGGGGGGCGGGTGATTTCTGTAGGAACCACCAGTACCAGAACCCTGGAGTCCGTAGCCCTTGAAGATGGAACGATTGTTCCGGGAAGCGGCAATACGGAGATATTTATCTATCCGGGATATACATTTAAAGTGATCGATGCCCTGATCACGAATTTTCATCTTCCGGAATCCACCTTGCTGATGCTGGTTTCTGCCCTGGCCGGAAGAAACCATATCCTTGCAGCCTATGAGGAGGCAGTCCGGGAAAGGTACCGCTTCTTTTCTTTTGGAGATGCCATGTTCATCACTAACGACTTAAATGAAAAAGAGTAAGATGATCAGAAGAAATAATCAGAAAATAAAATGGAATATATTACCGGCCCATATCATTTTGCTGGGTTTTGCCTTAGTAATCTTTCTGGGTTCCCTGATCCTGACTCTGCCGGTATGTTCTGCGGAAGGGACTTTCACCTCCTATATCGATGCCTTGTTCACTTCCACCACCTCCGTCTGTGTGACAGGGCTTGTGACAGTGAATACGGCCGGCCATTGGAGTCTTTTCGGGCAGATCATCATCCTCCTGCTGATCCAGCTGGGAGGTATGGGTGTGGTAGCCTTTATGATGATGATCCTTGTGCTGCTTCACCGCAGGATTGGTCTGAAAAGCCGTATCCTGATCCAGCAATCCTATGGCCTGGAATCCATGAACGGTTTAGTACATTTTGTGATGCGGGTTATCCGGGGTATGCTCATCGTGGAATTTATCGGATTTTTGTGTTATCTTCCGGTTTTATGCCATGATTATGGTACTTCCGGGATATGGAAATCCCTCTTTCTTTCTGTGTCTGCCTTCTGTAATGCAGGAATGGATGTACTGGGGGATGAAAGCCTTTCTCCCTATGCGGGAAATCTCTGGATGAATTTTGTCACCATGGCCTTGATTATCCTGGGAGGGCTTGGCTTTATCGTCTGGTGGGAACTGCTGGACCGCCAGAAGGCTTACTTCAGCAAGAAGGTCACCCGCCGAAAACTCAACAACATGTCTCTCCACGCCAAGATTGTATTGTCTTTCACGGCATTTCTGATTATTCTCGGTATGGTCACGGTTTTGGTCTGTGAGTTTGATAATTCCAAGACTCTGGGGACATTCAGTTTTCCGAAAAAATGTCTGGCCGCCTTATTCCAATCGGTAACCACCAGGACGGCCGGGTTTAATACCATTCCTCAGTCCGGGCTTAGCGATGCCACTTCCATGATCTGCATGATTTTAATGTTTATCGGGGGATCCCCGGGCGGAACGGCAGGTGGAGTCAAAACGGTAACCATAGTCATCCTGGGCGCCGCCATAAAATCGGAGATACAAAACCAGGACAATGTCGTCATGTATAGCAGGACGATACCTTTTGACTACGTCAGGAAGGCTTTGGCCATCCTGGGTTACAGTTTTCTTGTCTGGCTGGGGCTCACCATGGTGCTTTGTAGGGTAGAAAATGTGGAATTTATGAAAGCCTGCTATGAGACCATCTCAGCAATCGGCACGGTGGGCCTTTCCAAGGATCTCACAGGAACTCTTCATGCAGCCGGAAAGATTGTGATCATCTGCCTTATGTATGCGGGGCGGATCGGACCGGTAACTTTAGCTACCGCTTTCCTCACAAAAGGGAAAGCCGACTCCATGATTCACTATGCGGACGAGTCGGTTCTGTTAGGATAATTATATCAGATGGGAGATTAAACTATGAGCACAGTAAAAAGCTATGCGGTAATCGGACTGGGAGGGTTTGGCAAGAGCATTGCCAGAACCCTGGCCCAGGAAGGAATGGAGGTTATGGTCATTGATATCCATAAGGAGAAGGTCAATGAGCTGGCTCCTGAAGTAACCTATGCTATGCAGCTGGACGTGACAAATGAAACTGCCATGAAGAATATCGGACTGGAAAGCATGGATGGTGTGATCATCGCTGTAGGACAGAAACTGGAGGTCAGTGCCATGGCAACGATCCTGTGTAAAGAGATGGGAGTTCCCCTGGTGATCGCCAAGGCAGAAACCATGCTGCAGAAAAAAATCCTGGAGAGAATCGGTGCCGATCAGGTTATTCTGCCGGAGGTGGAAAGTGGTTTCCGGCTGGCCAAAAACATCGTGGGCAACTTCATGGATTATTTTAATATTAGCGGTAATCTGAGTATCGTTGAGATACCGGTCAGGCCGGAGTGGATCAACCACAGTTTAAGAGAGCTTCAGTTCCGGAACAATTATAATCTGAATATCATTGCCATAAACCATAAAGGCCAGAAGGAGCCGGAACGTTTTCTGGAACCCGACCAGAATATCCTGGAAGACGATATCCTGATCGTAGCCGGAAGAAACGAGGACATCGAAAACTTAAAGTACAAGTAAGGTCCCTCCTGCCGAGAGGGCAGCTTTCACAGAGGCCTTGTTTCTGGCAGGGATCCGGGCGATGATATGATTCATAGGTAAAGTATCCTGTGCATGATCAATTAATGCACGGATCCATTCTTTAGCGTACCCTTTTTGGCGTACGCTTTTTTTTACGGCATAACCAATCTCCAGGTACCCGGTATCCTCCCTGTAGGATTCCTTTTCTCCGAAATATACCTCCAACCATCCGTCAGCCGGTTCATTTTCTCTGCCATGATTCTCATCCGGGAGGTAATAGCCTGCGATTCCCAGAAACTCACCGGTATCTGTATGATAAACCCCATAGAGACCATAACCGAAGAAAGGATACTGATAACGGATGTAGGAGGAGAGATACTCCTCTTCAGAGCCCGGCTTCCCCCTGAAAAAACGTCCGGGGCTGTCCGGTGCCTGGTCTGCATCCAGACGGATCAGATCCGGGAGGTCCTTCATGGATAACTCCCTCATAAAACAACGCCTGGTATGGAGGATCTCAAGAGGAATCTCATGAAAACGGTGCCATACTTCCTGCAGATAATCCCCGGACAAGGCTTGAAGAGACAGGATAAGCCATGGTGTACCCAGGAGATCCTCATGGGTATTCTTCTCATGGGAATAGGCGATGACAGGGTATCCCCGCTGGGTCCATTGACAGATTCCCTGATCTGTGTCAGCGATGACGATGCTCTTTTCCGGATGTGCCGGAAAGGGATTGCTGGAAACTGTTAATTCTCCCGCAACTTGTAAGAGAATCGTATCTTTTGTAATAGACCGTATTATGTTATAATCAAATGATGTTAATGTAATTTTGCGGATATCCGTGATCAGGGTGAGGTCCATAGCTGTCCTTTCTTGCCTGCTTTGTGATTGCATTTTTTAAAATATTAAAACAGTTTTCGATATAATTCAATGGAAATTGATTTAGAGGGAGGACCCCATGAATAGTAAGTCAAGAAACAAAAGAAAAAAATCCCGGAAATCCATTTTCCCCATGGTCATACTGACTATCGTTATGCTGGCTCTTATCGTGGGACTGGGTCGTTTTTACCGGGATTTCAGCAGAAAGACCAGGGAGGGGGAGCCCGTCACCCTGGAGATCCCGGAGGGTTCAAGTACCAGACAAGTGGTGTCCCTGCTGAAGAAAAAGGGATTAATCCGAAATGAGCTGGCTTTCTACCTGAAATTGTATCAGTCCGGGAACCAGAGAAAACTTCGTTATGGAACCTATGATCTGAACAATGGTATGAGCCTGGATGACCTGATTGAGGCTCTGGTAAAAGGTGCCAGGGAGGATAATCTGGTTCTCACCATTCCGGAAGGTTTCTCGGTGGAACAGATCGGAGCACGCCTGGAGGAGAAGGGAATCATGACCGCGGAAGAATTCTGCCAGGCGGTCAAGGATGCTGCCTCCGGATATGATTTCGGCGGGGCTCTTCCCCAGGAGGATACGGTCTATTTTCAGCTGCAAGGCTATCTCTACCCGGATACCTACTATCTGGAGGAGGACACTACACCGGAAGAGCTGGTTTCTATGCTGCTGGAGGAGTTTGAGAGCAAATTCGATGAGAAATGTATGGCGAGGACCCGGGAACTGGGGATGACCGTAAATGAGGTCCTGACCCGGGCTTCCCTGGTGGAAAAAGAGACGGACCTGCCGGAGGAATATGCCACCATAGCAGGTGTAATTAACAATCGTCTTAACCAGAAGATGAGACTTCAGTTTGATTCCACGGTAGTGTACGGAATGACAGACGGGCAGTATGGCGTTGACCGGGTAATGTATTCACACCTGGAGGATGATTCTGCATATAATACTTACAAGATTCCTGGCCTGCCACCGGGCCCCATCTGTAACCCGGGCATTGAGGCAATCATGAGTGTCCTGTATCCGGAAGAACATAATTATCTGTTTTTTATGATGGACAGCAATAAGAATGACGGCTCCAACCTGTTTTTTGAAACCTATGAGGAGCATATGGCGGCATACTCCACCATGAGCCGCGACCAGGAGACGAAAGAAACAGAGGAAGCTGCACCGGAGACATCAACTACAGAAGGCAATTAAGAGTTTGTGAGGATAGACAGATGAAATTGATAATATTTGATATGGATGGATTGATGTTTGACACGGAGGCAATCGGCTTTCGGGCTTATGAAGAAGTCGGAAAAGAGTGGGGATTGTCCACCGGTTTTGATATATATGAGACCTTGATTGGTGTGGATAAGAGAGATACCTGTGAAAGATACCGGCAGTTATACGGGGCAGACATGGATGCAGAACTCTTTTACCGGCAGGTTGGGGACCGGATCCAGGAAATCATGGACAGGGAAGGAATCCCTATGAAGCCAGGTCTTCTCCCCCTTCTGGATGCCATCGAGGAAGCGGACATCCCTAAGATCATCGCAAGTTCTACAGGTCAGGATGGAATCCGTAGCTATCTTAAGCGGTGCGGTCTGGATGAAAGGTTCAAGGATACGATTTCTTCCGACCAGGTGAAAAGGGGAAAGCCTCATCCGGACATCTTCCTGGCTGCCTGCCGTAAGATGGGCGCGGAGCCGGAGGAGGCCCTGGTGCTGGAGGATTCCCCGGCGGGGATCTGCGCTGCACACAGCGGGGATATCCCGGTAATTGCAATCCCTGATTTAAAAGAGATTCCGGAGGAAATCCGGGAAATGTGTGTCATGGTGGGAGAAACATTAGAGGATGTCATCCCATTTGTAAAGGCTAACAGAAACATTGGAGAACGATGAAGAAGATAATTGACAGGATTAATGGCTACCTGGATGAGGAATTATCCGGTATCACCATCAGCAATCCCAGAAAAGCGGAAGAAATCAGAAAATACACCATCCGTCCCATCCTGCTGAAGCAGGAGCTGGTTTTCCAGGTGGCGGGGTACAGCAAAACCCAGGTTTTTCATGAAAACCTTAAAGCCCATGAAGTGGCAGGCTGGCTCATGGATAAGCTGCCTGGCTATAAGCAGGTCCAGGTCCGCCATGGCCAGGAGGAGATGAATGCCCTGCTGGGTAAGAAAGGCAATGCCAGTATCAAGATCAGGAAGGCTGGGGTTTCTGACGGCAGACCCCTGCAGGTCCGGCTCTCACACAATAAGCGCAAGAACTATATTCTCAAGGAAGGTATGGATATCCCCTTCCTAAGGGAGTTGGGAGTCATGACCGGGGACGGAAAGATCGTGCGGTCCCGCTATGATAAATATCGACAGATTAACCGTTTTTTAGAGTTTATCGAGGACGTCATCCCCCACCTGCCAAAAGGCAGGGAGCTGACCATCATTGATTTCGGCTGTGGCAAGTCTTACCTGACCTTTGCCATGTATTATTACCTGAAGATTCTCATGGATTATCCCATAAGAATCATCGGCCTTGATCTGAAAAAAGACGTGATAAAGAACTGCCAGAAGCTGGCCGATTCCTACGGCTACGATAAACTGACCTTCCTGGCAGGATCCATCGAGGATTATGAAGGGGTGGATCAGGTGGATATGGTGGTAACCCT
>JBGVCE010000380.1:0-2566 GCA_045226235.1 Anaerobutyricum sp. | reverse complement strand
CCAAAGCATTTTCAGAAGACATCTTTGAAGTAACTTCGATGCCCTGCCGCATCATCCGCTGACCTGAGTCAGCGGACAACGGTGATGGGATTTCCTGTCCGTTTTAATTCTGCTGCCGGAGTCGAGGCAGGGAAGCCCAGCGCGACTCCGCCGGTCACAGTTTCATCCTCCTTCAGACCCAGGGCCTGCAGCTGCTCCCGGATTCGTGGATTCTCATCCAGCCAGTGCAGTTGATTGATATAGCAGGAACCGATGCCCAGTTCTGCTGCCTGCAGCAGCATATTTTCGATCATCGTGGCAGAATCTGCCATGGCATTGCCATAGCCCTTTTTGTTTGCGACAACAATCAGAACCGGGGCATGATAATCGTAGACATAATCTCCCTTCTTCGACCGGAGAATGCTGTTTTTCACACTCTTGTAAGTGTTTTCTGTCACTTCCATCTTTGCGAATTCTTGCCGGACAAGGGCTTCCAGCTTTGTCAGTACGGCTCTGTTGGTGATCACGATTCGATGCGTAGTCTGGCTGTTTCCACCGCTGGGGGCATAGGTTCCCGCTTCAAGAATGATCTGAAGATCCTTCTCATCAAGGGGTTTGTCTGTAAAGCTTCGAACAGACCGTCTCTTTCTGAAAATCGAATGGCAGGTGCTCATTATTTTCCCTCCTCGTATTATTAAAGTAGTAGTGTTTATAGACCCTCTCCAAGGTCTTAATGCTATACTGTTTGAAGATACTGTGGACTGGTTAAGTCCCTCCTACCACTCGATGGTTTTCGAAAGGCTCCAGCCACAGTCTCTTTGTATAGTTGTTAATCAGTTAGATACCGCATGACGGTTTATTTAGAACGAGGTTACAAGAGCAAAGAGCTCTGTGGTCCTAAACAGTATCAATACTATTACCAAGGAGGTATTCTCATGATCTATGTGGGAATCGATGTCGCTAAGGATAAGCACGACTGCTTTATCACCAACTCAGAAGGCGAGGCTTTGTTTAAAGCCTTCACCATTCAGAACAACCGTGCAGGTTTTGATGAGCTGTACCAAAAAATACAGTCTGTAGAAAAAGATAAGTCCAAAATAAAAGTAGGCCTCGAAGCCACCGGACACTACAACTACAACCTGCTCGGATACCTGATTGATAATGGGTTGACCGCCTATGTTATCAATCCGCTTCACACAAATCTTTACAGAAAAAGTCTAAGCCTCAGAAAGACGAAAACGGATAAGGTTGATGCCCGAACTATTGCTATGATGTTAATGTCTGACGTGAACTTAAAGTCCTACTCAGACATATCATATCACAACGAGGAGCTCAAGTCACTCACTCGTTATCGTTTCGATAAGGTTCGGGAAAGGGCTCAGCTTAAGCAATCCATTTCCAGGCTTGTCACTATCCTCTTTCCTGAATTGGAAAAGCTGGTTCCAACACTTCATATGGCTTCTATATATACTCTGCTTAAAGAATTACCATCTGCCAAAGCCATTGCAGACTGTCATTTAACTCATCTTAAAACACTTCTTGAAGAAGCTTCCAAGGGACGTTACAGCCGCGATAAGGCCATCGAAATCCGCGATGCAGCCAGAACCTCCATTGGCTCTAACATGCCGGCAAAATCATTGGAACTGAAGCATACCATCAAGCTGATCTCAGAATTGGATTCTGAGATTGATGAAATTGAAACCGAGATTCAAAAAATCATGGATGAGATTCATTCGCCAATCCTTACCATTCCTGGCATCAGTTATCGCATGGGAGCAATGATAATTGCCGAAATTGGTGATTTCTCCCGATTTGATTCACCAGATAAGATCCTTGCGTATGCAGGTATTTCTCCTTCGACATATCAATCCGGACAGCTGGAATCTTCTTATTCACACATGGAAAAACGCGGATCAAGATACCTCAGGTTTGCATTGATCAACGCTACAAAATACGTCTGCCATTGGGATCCAACTTTTGGGGCATACCTTCAGAAAAAGAGAGCCGAAGGCAAACATTATAATGTTGCAATTTCACATGCTGCAAAGAAACTGGTTCGTTTGATATATGCCATGGAAAAATCCCAGAAAGCATACTCACCTGCAGCTTAGTCATTTCAGTAATTTGATACTTATTTTTGAGCACCGATAGCGATGCTCTTTTTGTCATGCAGTTTTCAAGGCTTATTATTGTGAAAGACTTCTATTTCCATCCATCTAGAAATATCCTGGATTTCCTCAAAAAACTTATTGACTTTTAATAGTTAGTCTTTCTAAAAATAATCTTCTAATCCAGGCACTCTTGAAAACCTATACTTGATATAACAAAGAAAGGAGGGGTATTCAGTGGCAGAAGATCTGATTCTCGAACTGAAAGGCATTACCAAGATATTTCCCGGTGTAAAGGCACTGGACAATGTACAGTTTCAACTCCGCAGGGGAGAAGTGCATGCACTGATGGGAGAAAACGGAGCAGGTAAATCAACATTTATTAAGACCATTACAGGTGTTCATCAGCCGGAAGAAGGCCATATCTTCTGGCAATCGATATTGGGGCATCAAGTGGAAGACATATGCTCTGTCACATG
>JBGVCE010000379.1:0-2723 GCA_045226235.1 Anaerobutyricum sp. | reverse complement strand
GGAATCAAATGAATACGGATCGCGCCGGGTCCGTCGGGATTCAGGGTCGTGTGCAGGACTTCATTGAACGTGGAGTCCATATAAGCGTTGATTCCCTTGACGGTCTTTGTTTTTCTGAATATTTTTGGTACAGGAATCATGTTTCCCTCCTGATTATGTAGATAGAAGTCATCTTGTAAATCTCTATGATAAATATAGCTTATCATACTCAAAACAGCAAGGTTACCTTTTAAGACAGCTATAATATTAAAGAGGAAATGAAATTTCCTATTCAATATAAAAGGCAGACCCGTAAAGAGTCTGCCACATGATTACTCATCCTTTTTCAATCGTTCCAGCACCTGCTCCACCCGGCGAATGGCTTCTTCCACCTGACTTCTCGCCTGGTTTATCTTGCTCTGTACCATCCAGTCTGCGATAAGTCCATCGAAAAAGAAGTCGGCGAAAGAGAGAAAATCATTCAGGTTAATATTCAGGTCTATATGACCTTCCACATCCTGCAATTCCCTGCTGAAATTTCTGAGATCATACCTGGCCTGCTCCATGTAGGACTGAGCCTTTCCCATCTTGCTTTGTTTGATCAGAGTGGAGACGAAGCCTCCTCCCAGAAGGTCGAACAATCCCCAGTTTCTGGCACTTTTAAGTTCAAAAAATGCACTGCTAAGGCTGTTCAAAGCTCTTTCTCCGGCTCGGATTGCTTCCTGTCTTTCTTTCTCATAATTGTATGATACATTGTATGACATATGGTTCGCCTTCTTTCCATGCTTCTTTTATTGATAGGCTTATTATAGCAATGGATGCCGGGTTGATATACACCCGAAACAGAGAAATAGAAGGCCCTAATTCTCCATTTCGGTTCTATAGTCTATCTCTTACACTATATCTCTATCTCTAGAAGCAAAGGAGTATGATCCTGCCGGGGGCCGGAATCCATCATCTCTGACCTTCTGATCTTTGATTTGATCCTGTCACTGACCAGAAAATAATCAATTCTCCAGCCGCTGTTGTTAATCTTACTGGTTTTCACCCTCTGGGCCCACCAGGAATAGACTCCCGGGATATCCCCATGAAGATGGCGAAAACTGTCGATAAATCCCCTGGAGAGCAGCTGGGTAAAGCCCTCTCTCTCCTCATCGGTAAAGCCGGGTGACATATGATTGTTCTCGGGATGGGCCAAATCGATTTCCTTATGGGCTACATTGTAATCTCCACAGGCGATGACCGGTTTTCCCTGATCAAGCTCCTGAAGATAATCCGCATATTTTTTATCCCACACCTGTCTTTCATCCAGTCTTTTCAGACCGTCTCCGGCATTGGGAGTATAAACCAGATTGAAGAAAAAATCCGGGAATTCCAGAGTAATCAGACGGCCCTCAGAGTCCATGGGCTCCGGAGCCTGAATCTCCGGGAAGACTGCCTTCACATCAAGACCCTTCTTGTAGAGAGCCATGGTTCCGGCATATCCTTTTCTTGCCGGTTCTCTTGAGCTGATCCAGGCGTAATCGTATTCCGGAAAATATTCTGCCAATGCCTGCGCCTGTTTTTTGTTCATGCCCTTATCCGGAAGCTTTGTTTCCTGCAAGGCAATAACATCCGCATCCTCCCTGGCAATCTTGTCGAGCACATCTTTGGACATGGCAGCTCTGGGACTGGTTCCCGTGAGAGCAGCATTTAATGAATCTATGTTCCAGGATATAAATTTCATTATAGTCCTCCTTCTATCAAGAGTCCAATTCCTCTGTCAGCTTCCACATTTCATCGATCATGTTGCCGATAGATTCGATGGTATCAAGCAGAGGACCTTCCGTGGTTATATCAACACCTGCCAACCGGGCAAATTCTATCGGATTCACCGTGCTGCCTGCCCGCAAAGCCTTCTTCCAGTCATTGACAGCAGGCTCACCTTCCTGATTGATCCTCTGACTCATCTTGGTTGAGATGGTAAGTCCTGCGGAATAGGTATAAGAGTAAAGGCCCATATAGTAATGCGGCTGCCTCATCCATGTCAGTTCTGCTCCCTCAGTCAGTTCCACACTGTCCCCCCAGAATCTGCTAAGGATATCCTTATAGATGGCAGATAAAGTCTCTGCCTGGACACTTCCTCCGCCGTCCACAATCTTATATACTTCCCGCTGGAAGGCTGCTTCTAACAGGTGGGTTACAAAATTGTGATAGTAAGTCTTTCCTACCGTATTACCCAATACCCACCGTCTGAATCTTGGATCAGGGTTAGTCTTCTCCAGATAGTTTGTAAGGAGAAGCTCATTGATGGTGCTGGGTGATTCCACAAAATAATCGGCAACCTGTGTATCAAAATATCCCTGGGCCTCATTACAGTACTTAAAATGCCCGGCATGACCAAGCTCGTGAGCTAAAGTGAATATGTCTGACATCCCGTTCTGCCAGGAGAGAAGGATAAAGGATGCCGGCACTCCGTAAGGGCTCGCACAGAATCCGCCCGTGGACTTACCGTCATTTGTCGCGAAATCTATCCATCTCTTCTGGAAAGCCTCATGGATCATGGATACATATTCCGGTCCCATGACGGCCAAACCATCTGCGATATAGTTATCCGCTTCCTCGATGCTTACACTGGATTCGAATTCAGGGTCTACGGAGAGCTTCAGATCAGCATATGTCATCTTGTCCAGTTTATGTACCTTCTTAATCAGGGCCGCATATTTCCTCATGTGGGGAGCAAGCTTATCCATGATGACATCGAT
>JBGVCE010000378.1:0-3483 GCA_045226235.1 Anaerobutyricum sp. | reverse complement strand
AAGCCGTCCATGCGGATAAGGTATTGTTTCTTGAGATGAGGTTTGAAGAGATCTCCCATTCTTTCCATTATCTCCGTGACCGTCTGGAAGAGTCGGGAGATTATGAACTATCAGAAGCCTTTGTCCGGTTTAATTTTGCCAGGGGAAAGGAATACACAGAGAGGGTAAAACATGCATTGAAGGAAATCGCTTCCTCCCGCTTTGTCTTCGTGGATGATTCCAGTATCATTCTCTCCTGCATCCCTCTCCGCCAGGAGACCACAGTGATCAACCTCTGGCATGCCTGCGGTGCATTTAAGAAGTTCGGCAGAAGCACAGCGACCAAGATCTTCGGGGATACGGCGGATGAGCTGGAACGATATCCCAACTATGAGAATCTTGATCTGGTGACGGTAAGCAGTCCTGAGGTCGTATGGGCATATGAGGAAGCCATGCATCTTCCGGAAGGTATCGTACAGCCACTGGGAATCAGCCGTACCGATTATTTTTATGATCAGGAATTCGTGGCCGGCCGTAAAGCCAAATTATATGAGGCTATGCCTCAGGCCAGGGACCGAAAAGTCATACTGTATGCTCCCACATTCCGCGGGCGGGTTTCTACCGCCACCAGTCCGGATGAGATTGATTTCATCCGAATGAAAGAACTCTTCGGGGAGGAGTATGTGCTGGTGTGCAAACTTCACCCCTTCGTGAAAGATCATCCTCAGATACCGGAGGAAGCATCCGATTTTGCCATGGATGCTGAGGGAACCGGCCTGACCATAGAAGACCTTCTCTGCTGTGCAGACATCTGTATCTCAGACTATTCTTCCCTGGTATTTGAGTACTCCCTATTCGAGAAACCAATGATCTTCTATGCCTTTGATTACGACGATTACTGTGACTGGAGAGGATTCTACTATGATTATCCGGAATTCACTCCCGGCCCTATCGTGAGGACACAGGAAGAATTGTTCCAGGCCATCCGGGATTGCAGCGATCATTTTGACCCGTCTTTGGTGATTGCATTCAAAAAGAGATTTATGGATAGCTGCGACGGTCATGCCACCGAACGTATCATATCTTATATGAAGAAAAAACAGCTGGATGAAAATATATGATGAGATTGGAGAGAGAAACATGGATTATAAACTGAAAGACTTAAGTGGCAGAACACCGGATAATATTATCACGCTTGACATCGCATCGGTCAAAACCCTTCAGATCGGATACCATGCGGAGAATATTCTCCTTTATTATTCAGAAAATGATGAATTTACCCTGAAAGAATACATCGGCTATACAGCCTATGAGTATCTTGGAAAGGTTACCGCCAACCGCTTCAAGACCACCATCCGCTACGGACGCCGGGAAGAAGTCAACCATGATACCTATGTGGAGATCTTCCTGCCAAAGAGCTGGCACGGAGAATTGCTGCTCTACACCCAGTACGGATATATTACCTGCCAGGAAACCATGGATCTGGAACGCTTTGCAGCGGAGACCAGCGAAGGCACCATAACCTTGAAAGAGATCAGGGCTCCCCGCATCCGTCTCGCCTCCTCCAGTAATTCTGTCACTCTGGAGAAAGGAAAGGGATTTGTGGATGTTCATACCACATCCGGCAGCATCGACGTCATCTCCGTGGAAGGAGGAGCCAGACTGGAGACCACCACAGGGCAGATTACAGCTAATTTTGAATCTTTAAATAACGTGGTGGAGTGTAACAGCCTTAGCGGCAATATGGAACTGACTTTTGCCGATGCCTGCAACATCAGTGTGGACGGCATCACCAAAACCGGACAGATACAATCCGATATCGAAAATGTAACCATCCGTATGAAGCCAGGCAATGTAAAGAACGTGGTGGGCACTAAAGGGGAGAAACCTTTCCAGAACGTCCGCCTAACCAGCATTAATGGAAATATTATCTTGAAGTGAGTGTTCGACTGAGAAAATAAGCAAACCCGAGGGCTCCATAGTATTTTCTGGTTCCGCTGTTCCTCGGAAAGATAAGTTCTTACCGAACTTTTCTTTCCTGCGGTACAAAGTCACCTGAAAATACTATGGAGCCCTCGTTTTGTCTTTAGTAAGGTCTAACCTATAATTTCATTTGATAGGGTCTAACCGCTTATTTAATTCTGGTCATCCTCCAGGAGAGAGACTGCGCAGTTATAGTCCGTGATGAGAGTGTTGATATAGCCTCCCCGGATGGCGCCTTTTATGGCTCTTACTTTTTCCACCCCACCGGCGATCCCTACTGTGACAGGGATCTTTCTTAATTTGTGGACATCAACACCGATTACGTAGTTGTTGTCCTTAAATGGTCCTGTGTCACCGTTCAAATCATAAAACTGCATGTTGATCTCACCGGCAACCCCTTTTTGAATCAGCATTTCCATCTCATTTTCCGCAAAATATCCTGTGGTCTGGATGGAGGAATATTCGTTGGGATACCCAATACCCAGTATTGCCAGATTCAGCTCTGAGGCAATCTCCAGCATGGAGGATACAGTCAGATCCTTCATCAATTCATTCCGAACCACCTGGGTAAATACCCTGGCAGGAGCAAAGATAGGATGGAACTCGCTGTGGTAGAGATGGGCCAGCTGTTCCGCCAGGGAGTTGGCATGAATCCGAAGGTTAGCCTGTCCCACACCTCCCACCAGAGGGATGACAGTGATCTTCTTATCCTCGCACTCTTTCATCTCGTTTACCACCTGATGCAAAGTACTTCCCATGGAGATTCCTACCACGTCCTGGTCCTTGATCAGATGACCCAGGTAGGCGGCTGCGATCCTTCCGATATTACTTTTGGTGGTCTGATCCGAATCTCCCGAATCTGCGATGACCACATCCTTCAGACGATATCTCTTCTTCAGCTCTTCACTCATCTTCCAGTACTTTACAAAGTCCACATCGTAGACCTTAATCTTGATCAGGTTCTGCTCTTTGGCACTGGCCAATAGTCTGGACAAGGTTGGTCTGGATATATTTAACTTGGAAGCAATCTCCTGCTGAGAAAGATTTTCATTATAATACATGTCACATGCTTTGATCATAAGACGCAGATCATTCACGACTTTCTTCATAAAACCACCTCTCATCCTCATTATAAATGAGCGGTTCTCTTGATGTCAACAGATATTATCTTTCGTCAAAATATTATGTTATATTAACCAAAATTATGTACTATTTCATGCACTTTATTTACATGTGTAAATAAAAGAAAAGGGTCAGACCCCCTTTCGGGGGCTGGCCCTTAACAGGTGACATAGGACAAGTCACTTTAGTTATCAGCTATTGTGTTCTACTGCACTATGAACGATCTCTCTCATCTGAGGCCATGCCTTCATGTAGAGATCCATGTAGAATTTGTACTTCTCGTGATTCTCCATGTTAGGAGTAAAGGTCTTGTCTACGCGAACCAGTGTTTCAGCTGCTTCTTCGAAGTCTTTGAATAATCCTGCACCAACGCTGGCGATAATGGCATCACCAAGACAT
>JBGVCE010000377.1:0-3573 GCA_045226235.1 Anaerobutyricum sp. | reverse complement strand
CAGACCCGAATGAAATTTAAAGCAAAGCTTACGCTTTGTATGAATTGAACGTTCAAGGTTGTTTTGTTATTCAGTTATCAAGATGCAAGTGCCTGTCCAAAAGACAGACAAAACGGAGAAGAAGGGATTTGAACCCTTGCGCCGCTATTAACGACCTACTCACTTTCCAGGCGAGCCCCTTCGGCCTCTTGGGTACTTCTCCAGATCAATATTTAACAAAGTTTTGAAGCGGAGAAGGTGGGATTCGAACCCACGGTCCCTTTCGGAATCACTGGTTTTCAAGACCAGCTCCTTAAACCACTCGGACACCTCTCCAAAATTTTGTATGTGGCGTCGGCTTTTATCGCCGACTTGTATATATTATCACTTATGGAAATTGATGTCAACACCTTTTTTTATGATCTTTAAAGAAGATAATCGGTAAGATTACATTACAGGGTAATCTTATAAAATCAGGAATCAGAATTCATTTATGGAGAGACCATCATCAGAGAAGGGTGAGATGGAACGGATTACCACATAATATCCAAAATCAGGCCTTACCTGGATATAGACCCGGTCTCCTACTTTATGTCCCTTCAAGGCTTTCCCTATGGGTGATTCGATGCTGACCCGGTTCTCCAGGGTGTCCACCAGCACGGTGGTTACGATGGAGAAGGTGTCCGTCTCCTGGTCCTCCTCGAACAACAATTCCACGGTAGTATTAATACCTACCGTATCCTTATCCTGCTCCTCTTCCACCACTTTGCTGTTTCGGATCATCCTCTCCAGATAGCGGATTCTGCTTTCATTTCTGTTCTTTTCTTTTTTAGCTGCATGGTATTCAAAGTTCTCGCTCAGGTCTCCGTGGGCTCTGGCCTCTTTCACATGTTCCAGCAGTTCTTTCCTCACCACTACCTTGCGGTGCTCGATCTCTTCTTTCATTTTCTGTATATCATGCTCTGTCAGCTGATGTTTCATATTATATATTCTCCTCTCAGAATAACTTTTTATGTTCTGCCGCAGCTTTTCCGGTAAGATCTGCCAGGACATAGAAAGAACAGAAATATTATCAAGATAATACTCCTGTTCTTAATCAGCAAAAATGTTCTATAAAACGGATCAGATCATTATAATCAGTCTGCCTCTTTCACCCATGCGATCTTATCTTTCAAGATGTCTGCTATCTTCATGACCACCGGTTTCATGGCAGTTAAGGCTTCCTCCCTATCGCTTCCCGATGCTGTTACACGGATCAGTACTCCGTCCTCCTTGGCATAGGTAGCTACGGTAGGATTCTCACTTTCCAGGATGTCTCCCAGGAGGTCCGCAATGGGGGACTCCCCGATCTGGGAGAGTGGCATCTCGTCCGGTCCCTTGCATTTTATGTTGATGGATACAATCACTCTGTTGGTCAGCTTGGAGATAAAGACTTTTTTGCACTCTTCAAAAATCGGTTTCATCTCCTTTGGCGGTCCAGGAAGTAAAACGATGGCTTTATCCCCTCCACCCAGGATGATTCCCGGAGCCAGCCCTACCGGATTCATGATGACAACGGCCCCTTCCGGCACCATGGCCTGGGTCTTCTGGCTCTCAGTGATCTTATGAATACCATAGGAATCCAGTTTCTTCTTCACATGGTCGTAAACCTGCTGATGGAATACTAACTTCTTACCGAAATAACCCGCAGCAGCTGTCTTGGTGATATCATCCTTCGTAGGTCCAAGTCCTCCTGTCATAATAATCAGGTCAGCACGGGAGCAGGCCTGATCGATGGCCATCCGGATCCTGTCATTATTATCGCCTACAACTGTCTGGAAGTACATGTCGATCCCCAGTCTTGCCAGTTCTTTTGAAAGATATTGGGCATTCGTGTTAACGATATCCCCCAACAATAATTCGGTTCCTACACAAATGATTTCTGCTACCATATTAACACCTCAAAATATTATATGAAGAATTTTACTCAGAATAACTTACATATAATATATCAAATATTTTCTAAAGGAGCAACTCCGGCAAGAGTAAATAATTAGTCAAAAAGGAGTGTTTTATTACTGTCTTTGTTATGATTCCAATCCAAAAAAGGCACCATAAACGGTACCTTTTCTGAAGCATTATATAAAAATTATACTATTATCTCTCTCTCTTCTGAAGAAACTCCGGAATCTTAATCTCCATGTTGTCAGCAGCAGCGGAACGATCCACGTGTCTCCTGGTATTAGGAGCGGTATCTCTGCTGGTGAAAGTCGGAGCTCCGCCTGCAGGGTTCTGAACCGGACGGCTTGTCCTGGCCGGGGCTTCCCCTCCGCCCATCATAGGTCTGGTGCTTCTGGGAGTATCATCGTGGATACCGGTGGCAATGATCGTAATGCTTACTTCATCTTCTGCCACATCCTCACTGTCCACATTACCGAAGATGATATTTGCCTCATCACCGGCTTCCTGTGTAAGGTAGGATACAGCCTCGTAAACTTCCTGGATACCAACATCTCCGGAGAAGTTGATGATGATATCTGTAGCGCCTTCCACTGTGGTCTCAAGCAACGGGCTCTCCATAGCCTTCTTGATAGCATCAACTGCCTTGTCTTCCCCTGTGCCGGTTCCGATTCCGATGTGGGCGATTCCTTTGTCACGCATAACAGTCTGGATATCTGCAAAGTCAAGATTGATCAGACCCGGTTTAAAGATAAGGTCCGTTATTCCCTGTACGCCTTGCTGAAGTACTTCATCTGCCTTAATAAATGCATCTTTGATGGATGTTCTCTTGTCGCAGATCTCAAGAAGTCTGTCATTAGGAATGATGATAAGAGTATCAACACTGTCTTTTAATCTCTCTATTCCGGCCAACGCATTATTCATACGTGGTTTTCCTTCAAACATAAACGGTTTCGTAACAACACCGACGGTAAGGATACCCAGATCCTTGGCGATCTGTGCAACGATCGGAGCTGCTCCGGTACCGGTTCCGCCACCCATTCCACATGTGACGAATACCATATCTACATCCTTCATAAGGGCAGTGATCTCATCTCTGTTCTCTTCTACAGCCAGCTCGCCGATCTCAGGCTTCGCACCTGCTCCAAGACCTTTCGTCAGCTTCTCCCCGATCTGAACACGGGTTGCGGCCTTACACATATCGAGAGCCATCTTATCGGTGTTAACCCCGATCAGTTCCACACCGCCGATCTCCTCGTCCACCATACGGTTAACAGCATTATTACCGGCTCCGCCTACACCGATAACCAAGATTTTTGCCTGCCCAATTTCCTCATTTGACATAATTTCCAGCAAGGTTTTTTCCTCCTTAATTATATGTAAATATCACATACACATATTATTACCTAATATATATAATAAAGTCTTTTTACTAAATAATCAACATAAAATTTTGGTAGTTTACAATAATCAGAATCATTAAGACCGGGTCACTATTTCTCCCGGAAAGTGATGATATCTTTGTCGTCGGTAAAGAGATGCATATCGATGATTCCCGAATCGCTCTTCTGGGAAACAGAACGCAGGATCTCTGATATTTTGGACATTTTATTTTCCAGGAAACGGGTTCCTCCAAGATAGATCTGGTATTTTCCG
>JBGVCE010000376.1:0-2035 GCA_045226235.1 Anaerobutyricum sp. | reverse complement strand
CTCCCAGTCTTCCTTCTGCTCCTCGATACTTTCGTAAGTCTTACCCCCAAATACATGAGGATGACGCCGGATCATCTTGCGGGCTATCCCATCGATCACATCTTCCAGGGTAAACTCCCCATATTCTTCCGCAATCTGGCTGTGCAGGACCACCTGCAGGAGAAGGTCACCAAGTTCTTCTTTCAGATGGGCGGCATCCCTTGTCTTCTGCAGATCATCCACCGCCTGATTCACCTCGTAGGCTTCCTCTATGGTGGTTTCCTTCAAAGACTCATGGGTCTGTGCACGGTCCCAGGGGCATCCTTGCTCACTGCGAAGAGTTGCCACGATGGCATGCAATTCCTGAAAATTAAATTGTCTTTCCATTATGATCACCTCTGTTTTTTATCATATCACAGAAAAAAGGATTCCGAAAGTCAGGAAAAGGTCGTTTTCATGTAATATCTTGGTAACATTTTCTTGTGTTTTATGGAAAATAATTTATAATTAATTTAGGAATAGGAGAGAATAATCCATGAGAAAATATAATTACAGAACGACAGTTCACATCGAAGATACAACCATCAAATTAGGGTTCCGTGCCAAGCTCCCGCATGATTACAAAGGGGAGAAGGTCAGGGTGCAGGCCATCTTCATGCAACGGAGTCTGGAGCGCAGATTCCCTATGGAAGTTGAGATCGTAGAGGGGGAGGCAGGTCCCCAGATCAAGGCAGATGCACTGGTGGAACTCCCTTATGTCTTCGCCAATCCGCCTAGGCATAAGGTAAATGTGATCTATTCGGTATGGCTTGGTCTCGAGGAGACGATTCTGAAGGATCAGCCTTTCCCAATCCAGAAAGATCTCTTTGAAAGCTACGACACCAAAAGGACAAAGAACATGGGCAGATTTGTGCTGGGTACTCTGGCATTGCCCGTTCTCATCCTGAAAAATTACAAAAAGAACAGAAGCAAAACGGCTTCTCTCAAGGAAGCCAATGCTACCGTTTATGATTACAGCGGGTACAATTACAGTCCCAGACAGAGGAACACCGACTATTTCTCCTCCAAGTATGATCACTTTGTAAAACAGATCGACGTGAAGGAGAACAATATCCTGTTCCTGTCCGAGAGGCTGCCGGAGGAGGGCGGAAACCTTGCAAGAGTCATGGAACAGTGCAGGCAGGACAAGGAGATTTTCGTATCGAAGTTTTTAGTTCCGAAAACTGTCAGCCAGCTGTCCCGAAAAGAACTCAGAGAGTGCGCCAGACTCTGCGCCAGAGCCAGGGTAATCGTGCTGGAAGATTTCTATCCCCAGCTTCACAGCCTGACCATACGTCCTCAGACCAAGATCGTACAGCTATGGCATGCCTGCGGCGTCTTCAAGACCTTCGGCTACAGCCGGCTTGGCAAACCCGGAGTCGCCCCTCAGAGTTCCATGAATCACCGGAATTACGACCTGGTGACGGTCAGCTCGGAAGCGGTCCGTGGCATCTATGCGGAAGCGTTTGCCATCACGGTAGGTAAGGTAAAACCCTTAGGAGCTCCACGGACAGATGTACTGTTTGACCAAAACTATAAAGAAGCCAGGAGAATAGAGCTATATGAGAAGTATCCTCAGCTGGAAGGACATAAGGTAATCCTCTTTGCCCCCACTTTCCGGGGGGATGGGAATAAGGATGCCTACTATCCGGAGGATGCTTTCGATATTAATCTTTTTATGGATAGCCTTGGGGAGGATGTATGCTGTATCGTGAAGCATCACCCCTTCGTCCATCAGGAGATCCGGCCGGATGAGAAGTACGCTGACCGTGTGCTGGATCTGACTGGGAAGGACCACATTAATGACCTGATGCTGATCTCCGATCTCCTTATCACTGACTATAGTTCCTCTGTGTTTGAGGCGGTACTGCTGGGGATTCCCATGTTGTTTTATGCTTTTGACAAAGAGGATTATATCAGAAGCCGGGACTTTTACTGTGATTACGACAGCTTTGCCCCTGGTTATGTGGAAGAGGATTTCAGTAAGATGAAGGAAAGAGCCCGAAAGATCCTCAAC
>JBGVCE010000375.1:0-4025 GCA_045226235.1 Anaerobutyricum sp. | reverse complement strand
GTTGCCAGGCTCTTGCCCAACCGTTCAAAGAAAGAGATCAGCCCCTTGGTTCCTGCATTCTTTCCCGTGGAAGCTACTGCAGCAGTCAGGATGGGTTCTTCCTCTGCTGAGATTTTAAAGGACAGCTGTTTTTCGGCTTTATCTACCAGGTCTTTCCAACGGATTTCCGCGATTTTCCTCCAGCTTTCCTCCGTCAGTTTCTCTGTGCTGCAAACATCCCCTATGGCATTGACAAAAGGCGCACCGAATACATTTGCCAGCTCCTCCACACCTTTATTGCTTAGGAAGATCAGGTATTTTCCGCTGGCTTTGAACGTGCCCACGGTTTCTGTGGTGAAGGAATTCATTACATTTACCAGCTGTCCCTTCTGCAGGGCATAACGGTCCTGCAGATAGCATTCCCCTTTGATCACCAGGTCATTGATGTAGGTGAGATAGGAGATATGGCATTCCTTATAGTTCTCAAATAAGATGATCCTGGCCTTAGAGGAGAGGGCGGCATAGAGGTCCTGCAGGAATACATTATCTTTTCCGGACATGTTATATCTGGACAGGTCCATGGTATAGATGTCAGGGCTGCTGATCAGATTGCGGTCCGCCAGTTCTTTGGCCATCTCCTTTAAGGCATGATGTCTGCCTGACCCCACGGGACCGGTGATGAAGATAGTGTTTCTGGCGTGGGTCCCCTCCACAGGAATGATGAAGGGACGCTTGAAGGCAACTGCCAGTTTCTTAAGAAAGACAGGCTGTCCGAATACAGAGTGGGAGACTGCTTCTTCCACGCCCTGGAAAGCCTCCGGGCCGGCTGCTGGCTTCTCTGGTTCTTTTTTCTGAGCCTCCAGACCGAAATCCTGCTTTAGATGAAGATTCAGGTCTGCAATCTCCTTTGCCGTATTATCGCACAGGTCCTGGACAGCTTCTTTCCTGGGCTTTTCTTTTAATTTTTCCAGTTCAGAGCTGATACTTTGACTCATCTTTTGATTAATCTGGCTTAGTTTATCCAGGTCGAAAGAGAGCTTCTTATTAGAGTCAAGCTTCTTTCCGGTGGTTTCCTGGAGCACATCCAGAAAGGGCCGGCCGGTTTTTTTGGCTTTTTCCTGTGCATGATCTATCTCCTCAACCGAATATTGAGATTGTTTTCTGGATAAGGTATCCATTAAATCCATAAAATCATCCATATTATTCACCGTGCTTTCTATTTGCAAAGGTTTTGGATCGCTTCCGCAAAGATTTTCGTAGCCAGAACGATATTGTCGATATCAAAGAATTCATCTGCCCCATGCATATTGGTGTCAATGCCGGGCATCACTGCTCCGAAGGCAACTCCATTCTTGATATTATGAACGTAAGTTCCGCCACCGGTGCTGAGACATTCCCCTTTTAATCCGGTCACTGTCTCATAACTCTTGAGCAAGGTCTTTATAAATGGACTGTCCTCAGGTACCACATGAGGTGGGATCATGGCGAAGTCCATACAGTCAAAACCGGCTGCTTCGATCACCCGGATTGCCGCATCCTGGCAGTTTTCCTTATTGGCCATGATAGGAGTCCTGGAGTCAAACTTGAATTCCATGGAAACCGGATCCACATGAAAGAGATCCAGGGTGCAGGTCAGATCAAGGGAGTCGGCGTCTGACATCTTAATCCCTATTCCGGAACCATCGGTGACTCCATAGGGAAAGAGTTCAGTGATCTTTGTAAGATAGGACAGGGATTCTGATGGTGAGAGGGGGAGCTTTGTAGCCAGCAGAACAGCGGCAAGACCGGCGTTCTTGCCCATCTCAGGAGTAGAGGCATGAGCGGAAGTCCCCAGCACCGTAATTTCATTTTCACCGGAAATCTGACAGGATACCTGGCATTGCTCCTGAATATCTTCCATAGCCTCTTTCACTTTCTCTGAAGAAAGATCCAGCCCTTCAAATTTAAGGATTGCCTTTTGAGGAACCGCATTGAGCGCCAGACCGGCATCCAGTGAAAGGATTCTGGGAAGGTTTTTATCTTCCTCATAAGTCTTGGAGATGGTGCCGCGAAGCATTCCCTTTTCAACGTTGATCAGAGGGAAATCTCCGTCGGGGGAGAAGGTCATCTCAGCTTCCGGTTCAATACCATAGTAGTATCTGATATCACTGGAACCGCATTCTTCATCAGCACCCATGATCAGGCGGACTCCCTTAGTCAGAGAAACACCGGTTTCCTTTAAAGCCCGCATGGCATAGAGGGCACACATAAGAGGACCTTTGTCGTCGCTGGTACCTCTGCCGTAGAGGCGTCCATCCTTTTCGATAATCTCAAAAGGATCTGTCACGGTCCATCCTTCCCCGGCAGGCACCACATCTGTGTGGGCCAGTATGTCCAGGTATCCTGGAAGGGAGGGATCAAAATCTGCAGTTCCTACATGATTTTCATAGTTTCTGGTGGCAAAGCCATATTGGTCTGCTATGGTCAGGCCTAGGTTTAATGACCGGTAGGGTCCGTCGCCGTAAGGCTTTCCTTCCTCTGCCTTCCCCCTTACGGAAGGAACAGAGCATAAGCGTTTAATGTCGTCAAGCAATTCCCGGGTGTGGGAATCAATCCATTCATTTACCTTCTGATTCATAAGGTATCTAACCTCCATTCGTTATTACACAGGATTCCATAAGCCGGAATCCTTTTGTCCCATTCTACCATAAGAAAGAAAAAACCACCATACATAAGTATGATGGTTCTGATGTTATCACCAGTCTACATAGATATCGATGGTCCCGTAAGGACAGCCGGTATCATAGATTTTGGCAGGACCCAGGGAAGTGAGGATCACATCGTAGCGATCTTTAAATCCGGAGTCAGCAGCTGCACAGATATATCCCTCCCAGTCACGGATGGTTCCGTCGTCTGCCACATGTCTGCCGGGAATCCACAGCCCGCCTCCGGGAAGAGTATTCTGTGAGTAGAAGGTTTCCTTATGGTCATCGAAATAAGTAACTCCGTCGAAAGAGTTCAGTCTGGAAACTCCTACATCATAATAGTCCGAGTACTCCAGCTCAAATGTTCCGTAACCATCGAAGGTAACCGTGGGCTTGGGTTCATAAGCCTTTACCTTAACCTTGTAGGATTTGCCGTTGTAGTAACAGGTCAGCTTGTTGGTTCCCTCTTTGGGATGTTTGATCTTTTTGGATTTGATCTGTTTCTTTTTTGCCTTTACGCTGGATCCATCCGAATAATGGATGGTCAGATCCAGCTTGTCCGATGTAAGTGACTTTTCCGTAGAGACTTTATCTTTCGTAGTGATGGAATCCACCGTGATCAGCGGGAAATCTTTCTGATAGATACTATTGCTGCCTGCGGCAGTGATTTTAATGGTATCTTTACGATCGTCCTTCTCATAACTAACATTCAGCAGATTTTCCGGGACGGTCTCCATACTGCCGTCTTCATAGTAGATGATTTCAGACACATCTGGTGTGTATTGATCCAGATGGTCTTCGTAGCAGACAGTATTATACACAATATCAGACGAGACTACAGGAATCACATCAAGATCCACGTCAGTGGACATCTTTTTTTCTTCTGAGGTGACCTTAATCTCTCCGTCTTCATCTACAAAATCAGCATCGATGCTATAGTCCTCAACTTCCTTTACCCTCCCCAGTCTTGAGGTGGTATAAACATCAAATTCTTCCTCACTGATGGGATCATTCTCATGAACAGATCGGGCAGGAGTGTAGGTGGCATGAAGTTCCGTCGGGATAAAATAAGCTGCGAGAAAAACTCCAAGGACGATGGCAGACAGGAAACTGATACCGATTCTCTTCATCCTCTTTTTATCCATAGTTTAACTTCCTTTTTATAACTTGTCTTTGGTTTTCTTTTTCTTTATTTATAATACCTCCGAAAGAGGTGAAATCATTCTAGCACACATTAACACAAATGTCATCTTTCTTAATAAAAATGTAATAAAATAATTATAGAATATTAATGATTTGTACTCGCAAAATACTGCTATATTTCTCACATTTTTATTTGATGAATAAAGAGAAATAAGGTAT
>JBGVCE010000374.1:0-7227 GCA_045226235.1 Anaerobutyricum sp. | reverse complement strand
CAGCTTGATTACCAGAGTAAATACCGCAGTGTTGTTGAGTATTTTGACGCGGTTCGTATTGCCCTGACAGCGACACCTGCCCTGCAGACCACACAGATTTTTGGGCCTCCAGTCTTTAAATATACTTATCGTGAAGCGGTTATTGAAGGATATCTGGTAGACCATGATGCACCTCATGAGCTGAAAACAAAGCTAAGCAAAGAGGGGATCCATTATAAGTCGGGTGATACTGTGATCGTCTATGATGCTGTGACAGGGGAAATCACCAATAGTGAGCTGCTTAACGATGAACTGGATTTTGATATTGAAAGCTTTAACCGGCAGGTTATCACAGAGAGCTTCAACCGGACTGTCCTTGCTGAGATCGCTCGTGATATCGATCCAGAATGCCCGGAGATACAGGGGAAGACCCTGATCTATGCGGTAGATGACCAGCATGCAGATATGATCGTAAAACTCCTCAAGGAGTTATATTCCGAATATGGCGTGGACAATGATGCCATTATGAAGATCACCGGAAGCGTGGGAGGCGGCAATCGGAAAAAGGTTCAGGAAGCCATCAAGCGATTCAAAAATGAACGTTATCCAAGTATTGCGGTCACGGTCGATCTGCTTACTACAGGAATTGATGTTCCTGAGATTACCACCTTGGTCTTCATGCGCCGTATCAAGAGCCGGATTCTTTTTGAACAGATGATGGGTCGTGCAACCCGCCTGTGTCCTGAGATTCATAAGACACATTTTGAAATATATGACCCTGTAGGAGTTTATGATTCACTGGAGGAAGTGAACACGATGAAGCCCGTGGTCGCGAATCCGACGACGACCTTTGCTCAGCTTCTTGACGGGCTGAAAGTCATGGAGGATGAAAAACAGCTGCAAAACCAGATTAATCAGATCATCGCAAAAATGCAGCGTAAGAAGCGAAATATGAACAGCAAAGCGATGGAGCATTTCATCAGCATGACAGAAGGAAAAGATCCGACACAGGTTATTACTGAAATTCAGCAGTATAAACCAGAAGAGGCAAAAAAACGTCTGCTGGCTTATGCGGATGCGATCCGTATGATGCAGGAAATCAAGGCCAATGGTAACCGTCCTGTGGTTATCTCCACGGAGGAGGATGAATTACTTTCTCATGAGCGTGGCTATGGCAGTGGAAGCCGTCCGGAAGATTATCTGGATGCATTTGCTGAATATATCAAAACCAACATGAATGAGGTGGCTGCGCTGAATATCGTCTGCACCAGGCCTAAGGAACTGACCAGAGAGAGCCTGAAAAACTTACGCTTGATGCTTGACCGGGAAGGATTTACAACCCAGCAGCTTAACACAGCGATTTCTCAGATGACCAATGAAGAGATTACTGCGGATATCATCAGTCTTATCCGCCGCTATGCTATAGGTTCCACTTTGATCAGTCATGAGGCCAGGATCCGAAGGGCAGTTGACAGGCTGAAAAAGGCCCATACATTTTCCAGGCAGGAAATCAACTGGATCGGCAGGATGGAGAAGTATCTGATGGAGGAATCCGTCCTGAATCTTACGGTCTTTGATGAAGACGGCCGATTTAAGGCACAGGGAGGATTTAATAAGATCAATAAAGTATTCCAGAACAATCTGGAAAACATCGTACTAGAGCTGAATGAGTACCTGTATGATGATGGAGGACATACAGCATGACAACACAGGAAATCGTATCAAAACTATGGAATCTCTGTAATGTACTTAGGGATGACGGAATCACCTATCACCAGTATGTAACGGAGCTTACTTATATATTGTTTTTGAAAATGGCAAAGGAGACCGGTGCAGAGAGTCAGATTCCTGCTGATTATCGTTGGGATGTGCTGACATCCAAGAGCGGAATTGAACTGAAAAAGTATTACAAGGAACTCCTCAGTCATCTGGGTGACAACTGTACAGGCCGTATTCGTGAGATCTACCAGGGGTCGGCTACCAATATTGATGAGCCGAAAAATCTGGAGAAGATTATCACGACCATCGATGGCCTGGACTGGTATTCTGCCAGGGAAGAAGGACTGGGGAACCTGTATGAAGGCCTACTTGAGAAGAATGCGAATGAAAAGAAATCCGGTGCGGGTCAGTATTCACACCCCGTGTACTGATCGATGTCATGACCCGCCTGATGAAACCACAGCCGGGAGAACGGTGTAACGATCCGGCATGCGGAACATTTGGATTCATGATCGCTGCCCATCAATATGTCAAAGAACGGACCGATGACTTCTTTGATCTTGATGCGGACACGGCTGAGTTTGAACGCAAAGTAGCCTTCACAGGCTGCGAGCTGGTCCATGACACCCATCGCCTTGCCCTGATGAATGCCATGCTGCATGATATCGAAGGACAGATCTTGTTGGGGGATACTCTATCTAACCAGGGAAAGAGTATGAAGGGATATGACCTGGTGCTTACCAATCCCCCCTTCGGTACCAAGAAAGGCGGAGAGCGTGCCACACGGGATGACTTTACCTTTCCTACCAGTAATAAGCAGCTTAACTTCCTGCAGCATATCTACCGTAGCCTGAAAGCCGATGGAAAGGCCCGTGCTGCTGTTGTCCTGCCCGATAATGTCCTTTTTGCCGACGGTGACGGCGAACGTATCCGGGTTGACCTGATGGACAAATGTAACCTGCACACCATCCTCCGACTGCCCACAGGTATCTTCTACGCCCAGGGAGTGAAGACCAATGTGCTTTTCTTTAACCGTGGAAAAACAGATAAAGGGAATACTAACGAAATATGGTTCTATGACCTGCGGACAAATATGCCTTCCTTCGGAAAGACCAATCCCCTGAAGAAAGATGACTTCATTGGCTTTGAGACTGCATACGAAGCAGAGGACAGGGCAAGTGTAGAAGATGAAAGGTGGACCCGATTTACCAGAGAAGAAATCGCTGAAAAGGGCAACAGCCTGGATCTCGGCCTGATCAAGGATGACTCTATCATGGATTATGAAGACCTGCCGGATCCCATCGAGAGCGGGGAAGAAGCTATCGCCATGCTGGAGGAGGCTGTAGACCTTCTTCAGAGTGTGGTTAATGAACTGAAATCTCTGGAAAGACCGGAGGTATAGGTATGGCAAAAGGAACAAAGAAAAAGAAGAAAGACCTGACGATAGAAGAGAAACTGGAACAGGCACTGGTTCCGAAAGAAGAATGGCCATATGAGGTGCCGGAGAATTGGTGTTGGGTTTATCTGACAAAAGGGTTTGCTGAGTGTAAAGATAAAAGCAGGAAACCTATCAATGCAAAAGAGCGAGCCACTAGAATTGGAGATATTCCATACTATGGGGCTACTGGACAAGTTGGATGGATAGATGATTATCTCACAAACGAAGAACTTGTCTTATTAGGTGAAGATGGAGCTCCGTTCTTAGATTTAATGAAGGATAAAGCATATTTAATATCAGGGAAAGCATGGGTTAATAATCATGCACATATTTTAAAAGCATTATTTGGACATGTTGGCAACTTGTACTTGTTGAATTATTTGAACATTTTTAATTTCACAGGATATGTAAATGGAACGACAAGGCTTAAGTTGACACAATCAAGTATGGATACAATCCCTATTTCTGTCCCTCCTCTTCCCGAACAACAACGTATCGTTAACCGTATTGAAAGTCTCTTTGCCAAATTAGATGAGGCTAAGGAGAAGGCCCAAGCTGTTGTGGACGGATTTGAAGATCGAAAGGCTGCAATTTTGCATAAGGCGTTTACGGGCGAATTGACGAAACAGTGGAGGACGAGTAAAGGCTTTTCAAGAGATTCATGGCGTATTGTGACAGTTAAGGATGTATGTCATGATGTTAAAGTTGGGATAGTAATTAAACCTTCACAGTACTACACGGATGAAAAAAGCGGAACACCTGCGTTTAGATCCGCGAATGTTCGCGAATTTCATATTGATGATTTCGATTGGGTATTTCTCAATGAACAAGGAATGGAAATAAATCGACGGAGTATTGTTCACACAGGCGATGTTCTTGTTGTACGTTCTGGTAATCCAGGCACAGCGTGTGTGGTCGAGGAACAATATGACGGATACAATGCAATTGACATTTTGATTGCAGTTCCAAACCAAGAGATTATTACGTCCGATTTCCTTTGTTCATTTACTAACTCTCCGATGGGACGAAAACTTGTCGCTGAAAACAAGAGAGGTATGGCTTTAGCTCATTTTAACGTGAGCGGTTATTCAAAGCTGAATATGGAATTGCCCTCAATTCCAGAGCAGGAGGTAATTACGACAACACTTTCCAAGTTGTTGGACAGTGAACAGCAAGCCAAAGAAACTGCAGAGCAAGTTATTGATCAGATAGACATCATGAAAAAATCCATCCTCGCCCGTGCTTTCCGTGGCGAACTTGGAACCAATGATTCAAATGATGAATCGGCTATAGAGTTATTGAAAAAAGTATTATAGGAGCCATAATCGATGAGTGTAGTAGAAAAGAAAATCTGGGGCATACATACTCTGGACGATAAATTGTTTCTCACAAAAAAACTAATAGCGCTTGGTTGGAGAGAATTTGGTGATCTGACAAAAGTAGAAGGAACCCGTGAGGCATACAAAACACATTATGCTGAAGCCTTCCCAGATTCAAAAAAAGGACAAATTGCCACTGGAGCGGGTATGTTATATAGATTCCTCCACGAGGTTCAAATTGGGGATTATGTAGTATTTCCTTCTAAATCTGACAGGAAGATAAACATTGGCGTAGTTGAAGGTGATTATTATTACGACGACTCTGATGGAGAGTATGTGCAAAGACGTAAGGTGAAATGGCTTAAACATTTGCCGCGCACATCATTTACGCAGGGGGCATTGTATGAGGCTGGATCAGCGCTGTCGTTTTTCTCCATTAAAAACTATGCGGATGAATATCTAGCCGCATTGGATAAAAGTTTAAAAACAAAAGGTGTTGACGATGATAGTGAAGATGAAACTGTTGGAGCAACAGCGGGTGATATCAAAGAAGCTACGAAAGACTTTATACTTAAAGAGTTAGGAAAGAAACTAAAAGGTTATAATCTGGAAGAGTTCATTGCTGATCTACTTAGGGCAATGGGCTACCGGACAATAGTATCACCACATGGAGGGGATAGCGGTATAGATATTACTGCTTACAAAGATGAGTTGCCTCCGAGAATCTTAGTACAGGTAAAAAGTGGGGATAGCAATATCAAGGAATCGACTATTCAGTCTTTAAAAGGGGCAATGCGAGAGGGAGACTATGGGTTGTTTGTAACCTTAGCTGATTATACTAAAAATGCTAAGAAATATCTGGAGAGTGTTCCGATTATTAAAGGTATCAATGGGACAGACCTGGTTGAGTTAATCCTTAAATACTATGAAGATTTAAGTGATAAGTACCAAAGGATGATTCCATTAGAAAAGGTTTATATTCCGGTGCCGGCAGAAAATGATTAGCATTGATTATTTCAATCCTGTCATTTTTTTCAGAGAGGAGATGTTATCATGGCAATACCTACCAATATTCGCACCCTGCTTACCGGAAACGTCGTAGAATGGGCGAGAATAGAATTTAAAACAACATGGGACCCAGAAGCTTCACTGAAGACCATTACGGCATTTGCAAATGACCTTGATAACTGGGGAGGTGGATATGTTGTCATTGGTGTCAAGGAGGAGAATGGAATCCCTGTAAAACCATATGAAGGGGTACCCCATGATAAAGTTGACGCTTGGCAGAAAGACATTTTTGAAAAATGCAAGTTGATCCGCCCGGGATATATCCCGATCATCGGTATTGATAAATTGGACGGGAAAACATTTATCATAATCTGGTGCCCCGGCGGTGAGACGCGGCCGTATTCGTCTCCAAAGACAATGGCGAAGAATGATAAAGAGCGCTGCTACTATATCCGGAAAGGCTCAGTGACTGTAATCCCAAATGATGATGAATTGAAAGAGCTTTTTGCCTTGGCAAATAAGACGCCTTTTGATGATCGTGTGAATCATTTCGCTGAGATTTCAGATATAAACTATACTCTTGTCAAAGAATACCTGAAAGAAATTGGAAGTTCCCTGTATGATGTAGCAGATGACATGCCCTTTATTGATCTGTGCAAGGATATGAATCTGGTAAGTGTTTTGCCGGAGTATGTGAAGCCGAAAAACGTAGCGCTTATGTTCTTCAATTCTCAGCCGGAAAAATTCTTTCCTTATGCAACGATTGATGTTGTGCAGTTCCCTGAAGGAGATGGTGGAGATAAGATCATTGAACAGACCTTTTCCGGACCATTGCATGAACAGCTACGCATGGCGCTACGTTATATACGAAATTCCATTATCACAGAGCAGGTTGTTAAAATTCCCGGTCAGGCGGAAGCAGATAGATTCTTCAATTTCCCGTATGAAGCTATTGAGGAAGGACTGGCCAATGCCGTTTATCATAAGGCATATGATGAGAGAGAACCGATTGAGGTACGAGTCGAGAAAGATATGATTGAGATCATCAGTCACCCGGGACCGGATCGCTCTGTCACTTTGGAAGGGTTACGTACATTCAAAGTCAGGAGCCGCCGGTATCGCAATCGTCGTATTGGTGAGTTTTTGAAAGAATTACATCTGACAGAGGGAAGGAATACGGGATTCAAGAAGATTCTTGAAGCGTTAAAAAAGAATGGATCTCCGTTGCCTGAGTTTGAAACGGATGAATATCATGATTATTTCATTACAAGATTGTTTGTCAGGGAAGGTTTTTATGATTATCAGAATGTCGTAGAAAATGGCGTAGAAAATGTCGTAGAGGACTTCCCCCAATCAGTAATAAATGTGTTATCTGGATATTCATCAAAAAAACGTAATTCAGCAACAAAAATTTTGGAAAGCATCAAGAATGATAGCAGGATTACAATAGCTCAAATTGCCACACAGACTGGAATGGCAGACAGGACAGTCCAAAGGTATCTACAGGAATTTCAAAAAGCAGGAATACTGAAGCGTGAAGGCAGTGATGTCAACGGAACGTGGACCATTGTATGATGCTAAAAAGTATTGCGCCGAGAATAGTATGATAAGTGAAGAACAACTAGGACAACAGGATTTTGAATATTAAAGCATAAATGTAAAACGAAACAGCTATGTTGTTTAAGTAAGGCATTTTACGTTGAGTAAAGAGGTGAAGGGAATGATTGCAGAACTGATATCTGCCATATTGGAAAACTATATATA
>JBGVCE010000373.1:0-9362 GCA_045226235.1 Anaerobutyricum sp. | reverse complement strand
GAAGGAATTCTTCGAGGCAGCCCTGGGGGAGGGAGCTTATCTCAACGGGAAGAGGATACAGGTAAGGAATCAGCCGCTGGAAAAGTGTCTGGTGAATTTCGGAACCTCTCCATACTATCAGGAGTGGCAGGATGAGACTTTTGAGTTTGCCCGGTTTATGAAAGACCACTGCATCGATCTGCGCAGGACGGGGTCCGCAGCCCTTGATTACTGCTATACCGCCTGTGGACGATGCGGACTTTTCTACGAGAGGGAACAACAGGCCTGGGACTTTGCCGCCGGTATGTGTATCGTGAAGGAGGCGGGAGGTATCACCGTCAACTTTGAAGGAAAGACTCCGGATCACAGAAAGAAAACCGGGGCGGTTGTGGGACCGGCCGAGAACGTGGAAGCATTTTTCCGGCTCTATGAGGAATTCAAAAAGCAGCAGGCCGCAGGTCATTATAAATTTACCAACTAAATCCCGGGACTGTCCGGATACAGATTATTCTCTGTGTCCGGGCAGTCTTTTTTGCGCATATAAATATTTTTTTATCCACACCATCCACAATCCTTCCCACGGTCTTATGCCATTCCTGGCGGTTCAGAAAAAATAGTGCACAATCCGCGAAAACTCTTCCACACGGATATGTGAAAAGAGAGAATCTGTATCTTGTGTTATCTCATGAGTATTTTTGAGATAAAACCACAATATCTTCTAATTTCCAAATTTATCCACCGATTTATCCACATTATCCACAAAAGCTGAAAAATTGGAGAATACCATCTTTTCCACCGGTGGATGTGGACAAGAAAAGTCTGTTTTTTTGGAGTCTCTTATGCTATGATTACTACGTTAAAAATGAAAAAAGGGATCGATATTATGGAAAAATTATCTTTAAAACAGAATATACAATCCAGTCTCACCATCATTCCCAATGAATTTATCGACAGCTATATGATCAAGGCAGACGGCGAGTTCGTGAAGATTTATCTTCTGCTTGTCCGTCTTATGAATCAGGGTGCCTACACCGGGCCGGACCAGCTGGCAGACCTTCTGGAGCTGACCTTAAAAGACGTCCAGAGAGCCTTAAATTACTGGGTAAATCAGGGCCTGCTCCTTCCGGAAGAAGAGGAGAAGACTCCTCAGGATCCACCTGCCTCAGAGGTCATCCAGACGGAGGATAAGGCGCCGGATCTTACCACCCTGGCCCACCTGCGTCAGACCCCTGTTAAGCAGAAGAGGAACCCTTCCGAGATGGCTGCATCCATCCAGGGGACGGACCTGGAACAGACTCTGTATATGGTGGAGACCTACATCGGACATCCTTTATCCCAAAGCGAACTTTCCAGTATCTTCTATATAGACAGAGATCTTCATTTTGACACAGATTTGCTGCAGTATCTCATAGAGTACTGTGTCACTAAGGGGAAGGCCAACATACGCTACATCGAAAGCGTAGCCATCAACTGGTATCAGAATGAGATCGACACGGTAAAAAAGGCCAGGGAATACTCTGCGGCATACACCAAAAATGTATTTCCGGTGATGAAGGCATTCGGCATCAGCGGCCGGAATCCGGCCCCCTCGGAGCTGGAGTTCATCCGTAGCTGGAATGATATGGGCTTTGATACAGACATCCTGCTGGAGGCTTGCAACCGCACCATGCTGCAGACCCATCAGGCCAGCTTCCCCTATGCCAACCGCATCCTGGAATCCTGGAAGCGGGCCGGAGTCCATAGCCTGGATGATGTGAAAATCATTGATAAAAATTACCAGTTAAAGAAACCGGCTGCTTATGAGGCAAGAACAAGAAAAACGACGGGAAACGCTTTTCACAATTTTGAACAACGCAGCTACGATTATGATGATCTGGAGGCACGTCTTCTGGATCTGAAACGCTCCGGAGAATAATGACCATGAAAAGGAGGCGGTCTCTTTGACCTTAACAGCCACACAGTACCGGGAAATCATGAATGACTATGACCGGATCCGCCAGGCTAACTATCAGATAGAACTGGACCGCCGGGCCCAGGTTTACGAACAGATTCCCCATATCAGAGAAATCGATGAGGCCATGGCTTCCGAATCCATGAAAGCGGCAAAGAAGATGCTATTTGCGCCGGGAGAAGACCAGAGGGAACATCTTCATGATATGATCGAAACGATGATCCGGGAGAAGAAAGATTTGCTTGAGGCTAACCATTATCCCCCGGACTATCTGGACCCCATATGGGAATGCCCCTATTGCCAGGATACCGGTTATGTGGGGGATAAGAAATGCCTTTGTTTTGAGAGAAGGATCTCCGAGTTGCTCAGCCAGCAATCCAACCTGACCGCTGAGATCGATGAACAGAACTTTTCCCAATTTAAGATGGAGTACTATTCCAGCCAGATTCCTTCCGGGGAGAAAAGGTCACCCAGGGATAACATGAAGGATGTTCTGGACAAAGTGTTTGATTTCATCCGGAATTTCCGGGAGAATCCCGGCCGCAACCTTCTGATACACGGACATTCCGGTGTGGGGAAAACCTTCCTGTCCACCTGCATCGCCGCCGAGCTGATCAAGGCGGGGATCAGTGTGACTTACCTGACCTCTTACCAGCTTTTCGAACAGCTGGCGGACCGGACCTTCGGCAGGGGAGGAAGTGAGGAGGATGTCCTGGAGAAAATCCGCCAGACAGACCTTCTGATCATCGATGACCTGGGGACGGAGATGAACAACTCCTTCGTCAATGCTCAGCTTTTTCAATGCATCAATGAAAGAATCCTCCGGAAAAAGTCCACCATAATTAATACCAATTATTCATTAAAGGAAATCAGCCAGGTCTACACGGAGAGAATTTCCTCCAGGCTGATACAATTTTATACTATACTTAACATTTATGGAGAAGATATTCGCATTAAAAAAGCATTATCTTATATTGACGCAAGAAATAACTAATGATATTGTAAAAATATAGAAGTTAGCAATGTCTTACCATATAATCTCAGGAAGGAGAGGTATGTTAACATGAATGGAAAAGATATGAAGTTTAATACACTCCCTGTGGGGAAGCTTGCCATCCTGGTTCACCCCAGCTGTGAAACCCTGGGTAACCTGATCGATCAGCATCTGACCAACTGGCGCAAGGCCCGGGAGACCGATGAGAACGAAGCCATGCACTATCAGGACTATGTCAGAGACACCTTTATCATTCCTTCCACCTGTGCCCGTTTTGGTACCGGAGAAGCCAAGGCCCTTCTTCATGATTCCGTGAGGGGTGTGGACCTGTACATTCTTGCGGATGTCCTCAATTACAGCCTTGAATATACCGTAAGCGGACACAGAAACCACATGTCGCCGGATGACATCTACGCGGATATCAAGCGCCTGATCGCAGCAGCTTCCGGTAAGCCTAACAGTATTACCGTGATTATGCCCTTCCTCTATGAGAGCCGGCAGCACAAGAGAAATTCCAGAGAGTCCCTGGACTGCGCATTTGCCCTTCAGGAACTGGCCAACATCGGTGTGGATAATATCCTTACCTTTGACGCCCATGATCCCCGTGTTCAGAATGCTATTCCGCTGAAGGGCTTTGACAATATCATGCCCACATATCAGTTCATCAAGGCATTGCTTCATAATGTCCATGACCTGGTTATTGATAATGAACATCTTATGGTAATCAGCCCGGATGAGGGAGCCATCAACCGTGCCATGTACTATGCCACCATGCTGGGTGTGGACATCGGAACCTTCTATAAGCGCCGTGACTATTCCCGGGTGGTTGAGGGCCGCAACCCCATCGTAGCCCACGAATTCCTGGGTTCTTCCGTAGAGGGAAAGGATGTACTGATCATCGATGATATGATCTCCTCCGGGGAGAGTATGTTTGACGTGGCATCGGAACTGAAACGAAGGAAAGCAAACCGTGTCTTCTGCATCACCACCTTCGGTATCTTTACCAAAGGCCTGGAAGCATTTGACAAAGCTTATAATGACGGACTCATCTACAGAGTCCTTACCACCAACTGTACTTACCAGAGGCCGGATCTCCTTCAGAAGGAGTGGTATATCAGCTGTGATGTTTCTAAGTACATTGCTCTGCTGATTGATGCCATGAACCACAATGCCTCCATCTCTGACATCCTGAATCCACACGACAGGATTAAGAAACGTCTGGAAGAGTACAAAGAATTCCATGACATCGTGGATTAGAAAAGAAACCTTGAATTATTGGCACATACAGAGTATAATGTTATTGAAATAAAAAATAAGTCTTCAGGGCAAGGTGAGATTCCTGACCGGCGGTATATATCTTAAGATATGAGCCCGCGAGCCTTCATGGCATGATCCGGTGTGATTCCGGAGCCGACGGTAGAGTCCGGATGGAAGAAGCAACATAGACAGACCGTTCTCTTCGGTATGCTTTTTTCCTGTGCAGCAGGAGAAGAATCCGGGGGAGGAATGGTGTTCTTTGGTTTGTATTTATGCCCTAAGATTGCGGTCTTAGGGCATTTTTCAGCTCCTGGGGAGACAGACAAAAGGAGGATTTAAAATGGGTAAGTATTACATTGCATTTGATGCGGGAACTTCCAGCGTGAAGGTTGTGCTCTATAATCTGGAGATGGAGTGTATCGCGGAGTACAACACTCCCACCCGGTTCGAATACCCTCATTCCGGATGGGTACAGATGAATGTGGATGATTATTTTGAAGGAGTCAAGAATGGAATCCGGGAATGTGTCGCCATGGCCAGGGAAAAAGGAATCGACCCTTCCGAGATCCGGGCTATCTCCGGGGACGGCATCATCTGCGGCATCGTGGGCATCGATGAAAATGGAAAGGCCATCACCCCTTATATCAACTATCTTGACTCCAGGACCCAGGAGGATGTGGAGAACCTGACAGCGAAAAATTATGATATCTGGGCCAGGGAAACCGGCAATGCCATCCCTAATATCATGTTCCCTGCCATGTTTGCCAGATGGTTCCTGGCAAATGACCAGGCCTTCCTTGAGAAAGGGAAAAAATTCGTTCACAACTGCCCCTATATCCTGATGAACCTGGCCGGTCTTAAGGCAGAGGATGCCTTTATCGACTGGGGTACCATGTCCGGATGGGGACTGGGATACAATGTTTATAAAAAAGAATGGTCTCAGGAGCAGCTTGACATCCTGGGAATCGACATGAAATACATGCCCAGGATCATCAAACCCTGGGATATCGTGGGTGGATTGACCAAAGAGATCGCAGAATACACCGGCCTTCCGGAGGGAACCCCCATCTGTGCCGGCGCAGGAGATACCATGCAGTCCATGATCGGATGTGGTCTCACCGGGCCCAATATGGCAGCGGATGTGGCAGGAACCTGTGCTATGTTCTGCGTATCCACCGACGGGATCAAACCGGAACTGTCCACACCGGAATCCGGCCTGATTTTCAACAGCGGGACCATGGAGAACACCTACTTCTACTGGGGATTTATCCGGACGGGTGGTCTGTCCTTAAGATGGTTCCGGGATAACGTATGTGATAAGCTGGATGACGGAGATTATTATGACATCCTGTCCGAAAGAGCAGCTGCTGTTCCCCCGGGATCCAAGGGTGTTCTCTTCCTGCCTTATCTTACCGGCGGTACCGCGGACTTTGCCAATGCCAGCGGAGCCTTCCTGAATGTCTTTACCGACACAGACCAGGCAGTTATGTGGCGGGCAGTCCTGGAAGCCATCGGCTATGACTATATCGGTGTAACCGATATCTACCGGAGTGCCGGAGTCAACCTGGACCGGATCACCATCACCGAAGGAGGCAGCCGCAGCGACCTCTGGAACCAGATCAAATCCGACATGCTGGACAGCGAAGTGGTGACCTTAAAAACTGCCGGAGGCGCCATCATGACCAACGTGGTGACCGCAGCCTACGCAGCAGGGGATATCCCCAATATGCAGGAAAGCTTCGATACCTGGCTGGAAACCAAAAAACTCTACAAGCCGGATCCCAAGAACACAGCATACTATCGGAAAATCTATGATATCCAGAACAAACTGATTAAGTCCGATATGAAGGTGGCTTTTGATACCTTGGCTGCCATCCGGGAGATTTAAACAGAATCCATAACCGAATATTGGTAAACAAAAAAGCCGGCATCTCGCCGGCTTTTATTTATTTCCTATTCAACAACTCTTCTCCGATCAGATACACATCTCCGGCCCCCATGGTTATCAGCAAATCCTGTCCTTTCAGTTTGCCAAGGAGGAACTCTTCTATCTCCTCAAAGCTTGGGAAGTAATGGACATCCGTCCCTTTTTCCTCAATCAGTCTGGCTACATCCCCGGAAGATACCAGGCCGGTATCCGGTTCCCTGGCGGCATAGATATCAGCCAGGACCACATGGTCTGCCTGGGACAGCACCTTGGCAAAGTCATCCAGAAATGCCTTGGTCCTGGTGTAGGTATGGGGCTGGAAGACTACCCATAATTCCTTGTGGGGGTAGTTCCTGGCCGCTGTCAGAGTAGCTTCTATCTCCGTGGGATGGTGGGCATAATCATCAATTACTGTGACATCCCCTAAGGAACCTTTGTATTCGAAACGGCGCTTTGTTCCGCCGAAGGAGAGAAGTCCGTGACGGATATCATCCATGGAAAGGCCGATGGCCTTTGCGCAGGCGATGGCGGACAGGGAATTTACCACGTTGTGGATTCCTTTTACCTGAAGCTGGATTTTACCTTCTTCTTTCCCTTCATGTAAGAGGGTATAGGAAGCATTTCCCTCCTGGTCATATTGGATATCTTTTGCGGTATAGTCATTGCTGTCCTTCAGGCCGAAAGTCACGGATTTCTGGGAAAGCCCATCTAACAATTCCCCTGCAAAATCCATATCCCCGTTGATAATGATCAGGCCATCCTCAGCAGTCTGGGAGGCAAACCGGTGGAAGGAGTGTTTGATGTCCTCCAGATCCTTGAAGAAGTCCATATGGTCCTCCTCCACATTTAAGATGATGGTATAGCGGGGATAGAAAGACAGGAAACTGTTGGTGTATTCACAGGCTTCCGCCAGGAAGAGGTCAGAATTCCCCACCTGGATATTTCCATGAATCCGGTCCAGCATACCACCCACGCTGATGGTGGGATCCGTAGCTGCCTCCAGAAGGATGTGGGCGATCATGGAGGTGGTGGTGGTCTTGCCGTGAGTTCCGGCCACAGCGATGGAGCGGCTGTAATTATCCATGATCTGACCCAGCAGGATGGCCCGGGACATCATAGGAATTCCCTTTGCCTTTGCAGCGGCATACTCCGGGTTATCCTCATGGATGGCGGCGGTATAAACCACCAGGTCGATGTCGTCGGTGATATTCTCTGCTTTTTGCCCGATGACGATTTCTGCCCCGATGGAGCTCAGATGGTCTGTAATCTCGGAAGCCTTCATATCCGATCCGGATATGGTAAACTGACGGTCCAGCAGAATCTCTGCAAGTCCGCTCATGCTGATGCCGCCGATGCCGATAAAATGTATGTGAATGGGATGATCAAATTGAACCTTATACATAACTGGTCTCCTCTGTATTATTATAAATCATTCTACATAGTATACCCCAGGCATCAGGCATATTCAAGCACACATTTTTTAAATGTATTTTAACTTTTACCTGTATTTTTTTGCCTTTTTTGCATAGATGGAATCAAATCTGTTGAAATTTCACAGAAATTTCAAAAAACGATTCATCCTGGTGGAGGTTTATCATAAAAAATGGATAAATTCTTGAAATATTTTTGAAAGTTTTTGTGCGGAAGTACTTTAAAAAAATGACAACGGATGATATAATATTGACTATATGACAAAGGGGTGATTCTTTATGATAAAGAAAGAAATGATAGCTATGTTATTAGCAGGTGGACAGGGAAGCCGTCTCGGCGTTCTCACATCCAGATTAGCCAAACCTGCCGTAGCGTTCGGCGGAAAGTACAAAATCATCGACTTTCCACTTAGCAACTGTATCAATTCCGGCATCGATACTGTAGGTGTTCTTACCCAGTATCGTCCACTGAGACTGAACCAGCATATCGGCATCGGTATCCCATGGGATCTGGATAGAAATATCGGTGGTGTTACGGTTCTTCCTCCTTATGAGAAGAGCGAGAACACGGACTGGTACACCGGTACGGCCAACGCCATCTACCAGAATCTTGAGTTCATGGAGTACTATCACCCGAAATATGTTGCTATTCTGGGTGGAGACCACATCTATAAGATGGACTATGAGCTGATGCTGGACTTCCACAAGAAGAACAATGCCAAGATTACCCTGGCAACCTATGAGGTTCCATGGGATGAGGCAAGCCGTTTCGGTCTGGTTATCACAGATGAGAATAACCAGGTTCAGGAATTTGAGGAGAAACCTCCGGTTCCAAGGAGCAACAAGGCATCCATGGGTATCTATATCTTTGATTATGACATACTGAAAGATGCCCTGATCGCCCTGAAAGATCAGCCTGGCTGTGACTTCGGTATGCATATCATTCCTTATTGCCACCAGAGAGGCGATAAGATCATGGCTTACAATTATCAGGGTTACTGGAAAGATGTTGGTACCTTATCTTCCTACTGGGAAGCAAATATGGAGCTGATCGACATCATTCCTGAGTTCAACCTTTACGAAGAGTTCTGGAGAATCTACACCAAGAGCGACGTGCTTCATCCGCAGTATTTCTCCGCGAATTCCAAGGTATCCGGCTGTATCGTCAGCGAGGGCGCAGAAGTTTACGGAGAGATCTATAATTCTGTAATCGGTGCAGATGTTACAGTGGAAGAAGGCGCTGTTGTAAGGAATTCTATTGTGATGCAGGGCTCCACGGTCAAGGCAGGAGCGAAGGTTGAAAAATCAATCATCGCTGAGAATGTTGAGATTGGCGAGAATACGGAACTGGGTCTCTTTGAAGAGGCACCAAACAAGTACAATGAAAAAGTATACGCCGGCGGCCTTGTCACAGTAGGTGAGGGATCTGTGATTCCTGCAAACGTTAAGATTGGTAAGAACGTTGCGATCGTTGGTATCACAACAGCAGAAGATTATCCGGATGGCATCCTTGCCAGCGGCGAATCCATTATCAGACAGTAGGAGGCAGGTGACATAGATGAAGGCAATAGGTATTATTTTAGCAGGCGGTAATAATAAGAGAATCGGTCGGTTATCCGACAAGAGGGCAATCTCGGCGCTGCCCATCGCAGGAAGCTATCGTGCGATCGACTTCGCTCTGAGCAACATGACCAACTCTAAGATTTCAAGAGTGGCTGTGCTTCCGCAGTTTAACGCCCGTTCTTTAAATGAACATCTGAGCTCCAGCAAATGGTGGGATTTCGGCCGGAAACAGGGAGGACTCTATGTATTTACTCCCACCCA
>JBGVCE010000372.1:0-3639 GCA_045226235.1 Anaerobutyricum sp. | reverse complement strand
ACTGTGATAATTATGCTGTAAAAGAGCGCCAGAAAAAGCACTCCTTTAAGCTCTGTAACCTCGGATTCTTTCTCGCGGATACCCTGTCTCATCAGATTACAGATGGATTCCGATCTCCACCTCTCTTTTTCTATCCGATCTTTTAATCCTATGTTTATCTTCTAATACTCTTCGATTCTCATATTCAGCTTTTGGTTTTTTTCCCGGATCATCTGGATCTCGCCAAGCAGACTCTCCGCTTGATCCATGGCTTCTGCTTTCTTCTCTCTCAGTATCCGTAACTCGGCAGACATCGCTCCATTCCGGTCGGTATGTTCTTCCAGCTGTTTCTTCAGATAGTCGATCTCCTCTTCTTGTTGTTCCAGAAGATCCATTAGCTCTGCGTATTTTGAATTGCTCAAGTCGCTCATCCAATCTCCTCCTTTCCTCTAATTCAGTTGAAGTGGTTTTTTTTGCACAAAAAAAGGACCCTCCGATTACTCGGAGAGCCCATGAAATCAAGCTATATTCAAATTACTCGATGATGGAAGCAACACGGCCTGATCCAACTGTACGTCCACCTTCACGGATAGCGAAAGTAAGACCCTGATCCATAGCCATAGGATGGATGATCTCGATAGTCATCTCTACGTTGTCACCAGGCATGCACATCTCTGTGCCTTCCGGAAGAGTGATAACGCCTGTAACGTCAGATGTACGGAAGTAGAACTGCGGACGATAGTTATTGAAGAAAGGTGTATGACGTCCACCCTCTTCTTTAGTCAGAACGTAAACCTGTGCTGTGAACTTTGTATGGCAGTCAAGGGAGCCCGGTTTTGCAAGAACCTGTCCACGCTGGATCTCTGTTCTCTGAACACCACGAAGAAGAGCACCGATGTTATCACCAGCCTGAGCTTCGTCAAGGAGCTTACGGAACATCTCAACACCTGTTACAACAACTTTACGTTTTTCTTCTACGATACCAACGATTTCAACTTCGTCAGAAACATGAAGTGTACCAGCTTCTACTCTACCTGTAGCAACTGTACCACGACCTGTGATGGAGAAAACGTCCTCTACAGGCATAACGAAAGGCTTATCTGTATCACGCTGTGGGTCTGGGATGTACTCATCAACTGTGTTCATGAGTTCCATAACCTTGTCGCCCCACTCGCTGTCCGGATCTTCAAGAGCCATAAGAGCGGAACCCTGGATAATTGGGCAATCTTCGAATCCGTACTCTTCAAGGATCTCTGTGATTTCCATCTCAACTAATTCAAGTAATTCTTCATCGTCAACCATATCACATTTGTTCATGAATACAACGATGTAAGGAACACCTACCTGACGGGAAAGAAGGATGTGCTCTTTTGTCTGAGCCATAACACCGTCAGTAGCAGCTACTACGAGGATAGCGCCGTCCATCTGAGCAGCACCAGTGATCATGTTCTTTACATAATCGGCATGTCCTGGGCAGTCAACGTGAGCGTAGTGACGTTTTTCTGTCTGATACTCAACGTGAGCTGTAGAGATTGTGATACCACGCTCTCTTTCTTCCGGTGCTTTATCGATATTATCAAAGTCTACTTTTGCGTTTCCGGGAACTCTGCCTGCAAGAACCTTTGTGATTGCAGCTGTAAGAGTAGTTTTGCCGTGGTCAACGTGACCGATTGTTCCGATATTACAATGTGGTTTACTTCTGTCAAAACGTTCTTTTGCCATGATAGAATATCCTCCTTAAAACTATTGCCTCATTGGCTTACTATAATATAATGATTATGCCTGGGCCAAATTGACCAGGCTTCTTACTGGTCATAGCCAAGCGACGACTTCCTCTAAAGTCGCACCTTAGATGATTATATTTCATTTGTTATTATTTTTCAAGTAGAAAATAGGATTCTACTAAAAATCTTTGCTGTCGAGCACCTTATCCTGCACGCTCTGAGGAACGCGCTCGTAGTGATCGAAGAACATGGAATAATTTCCACGTCCCTGGGTTCTGGAACGAAGGTCTGTGGAATAACCGAACATCTCGGAAAGCGGTACATATCCGTGAACCACACGGCCGCCGCCTACATCATCCATTCCTTCAATCCTGCCACGGCGGGAGTTGATATCGCCGATGACATCTCCCATGTACTCTTCCGGCATGGTTACATCCACCTTCATGATAGGCTCAAGAAGAATCGGATCTCCCTTTCTCATCGCATCCTTAAATGCAAGAGAACCTGCAACCTTAAAGGCCATCTCAGAAGAATCGACTTCGTGATAGGACCCGTCATAAACGGTAGCATGGATACCCACAACCGGGAAACCTCCCAGGATACCTGACTTGGCAGCTTCCTCAATACCAGCTCCTACAGCAGGGATGTATTCCTTAGGAATCGCACCGCCCACAACTTCGGAATCGAACTTGAAGGTTTCTTCTGCATTTGCATCCATAGGTTCAAAACGAACCTTACAATGTCCGTACTGACCACGTCCACCGGACTGTTTTGCATATTTGGAATCGATATCCACAGCTTTGGTGAAGGACTCTTTATATGCAACCTGTGGAGCACCGACATTTGCTTCTACCTTAAACTCACGAAGGAGACGGTCAACGATGATCTCCAGATGAAGTTCACCCATGCCGGCGATGATGGTCTGTCCTGTTTCTTTATCTGTATGTGCCTTGAAAGTAGGATCTTCCTCGGCAAGTTTTGCAAGGGCCTCACCCATTTTTCCCTGACCGGCTTTTGTCTTAGGCTCGATAGCGAGCTCGATAACCGGTTCCGGGAACTCCATGGATTCAAGGATTACGGGATGGTTCTCATCACAGATGGTATCGCCTGTTGCTGTGGATTTAAAACCAACCGCTGCAGCGATATCTCCTGCATATACTTTATCCAGCTCAGTACGCTTGTTAGCGTGCATCTGCAGGATACGTCCCACACGTTCCTTCTTACCCTTAGTAGCATTCAATATGTAGGATCCGGCATTCATGGTTCCGGAATATACACGGAAGAATGCAAGTTTTCCTACAAAGGGGTCTGTCATGATCTTGAAAGCAAGAGCAGCAAATGGCTCTTCATCAGATGATTTCACTGAAATCTCATTGCCGTCCAGATCCATACCCTTGATATCTTCTACATCCGTAGGTGCTGGTAAATATTCAATGATGGCATCCAGGAGTTTCTGAACTCCCTTGTTCCTGTAAGCTGTACCACAGCATACGGGTACCATCGTACATTCGCATGTTCCTTTTCGAAGCGCTGCTTTGAGATCTTCTGTACTGGGTTCTTCTCCCTCAAGATACATCATCATGAGATCGTCATCAGACTCACAGATCTTCTCGATCATATCGGTCCGATATAACTCTGCGTCCTCTCTCATATCCTCCGGGATGTCGATGATGGAGATGTCCTCTCCCTTCTCATCGTTATAGATGTAGGCCTGCATCTCAAAAAGATCGATGATGCCTTTAAAATCATCCTCTGCCCCGATAGGCAGCTGGATCGGAATCGCATTTTTTCCCAATCTGGTCTTGATCTGGTCTACAGCACCGTAGAAATCCGCACCCATGATGTCCATTTTATTGATAAATGCCATACGAGGTACATTGTAGGTGTCTGCCTGACGCCATACGTTCTCGGACTGGGGCTCTACGCCGCCCTTGGC
>JBGVCE010000371.1:0-5560 GCA_045226235.1 Anaerobutyricum sp. | reverse complement strand
CTCCTCCCTTTCCTCAATGGGCAGGAAAGGGGATTTTATGTATGAGCCCATGTCCCTGACATTAGAGAATCTTAGATATTTCTCCTGTTCCTGCGAATTTCTCTTTTCTTTCCAATAAGAAGAAGCACCCAGACCAAATCCAAGGTAAGGTACATCCTCCCAGTAACCCAGGTTGTGGATGCACTCTTTTCCTTCTCTTGCGTAATTGGATATCTCATAGCGATGATATCCTGCCTCATCCAGAATCATCTTAGTCATCTCATACATATGTCGGTCCGTCTCCTCATCGGGCAGTAGTTTAAGGAGCTGTTCATCATCATACAAAGGGGTTCCCTCTTCCAGAATCAGACTGTAGGAGGAAATATGTTCCGGCCGGAGGGCCGTTACTTCTTTTAAAGTATGAAGATAAGATTCCAGGGACTGTCCCGGCAATGCGCTCATGATATCAATATTAATATTATCAAACCCGGCTTTTCTGGCCTCTTCGTAATTCTCACAGAAATCCTGCCAGCTATGAATCCTTCCAAGCATCCTAAGACACCCGTCATCCACACTCTGTAGCCCGATACTAAGCCGGTTCACCCCGGCATCACGATAGGATACCAGTTTTTCCGGGGATAAGGTTCCCGGATTGGCCTCCATGGAAATCTCTGCCTCAGGGGCAAGGGTGAAGTGCTGACTGACCAGGGAGAGAATCCTCTCTGTATTATATATAGAAAGAACGCTGGGAGTTCCCCCTCCCAGAAAGATACTGCGCACCTGGTAATCCCTGCCGTATCTCAGGTACTCTCCTGCACATGAAATCTCCTGACACAAGGCATCGACGTAACTGTTCTGTATCTCCTCCCCGGCGGGAAAAGACAAAAAATCACAATAATTACATTTTCGGACACAAAAAGGTATGTGGATATATAATTCAATCTCCTGTAACATTGCCGGCTCTCTTTCTGTCTTCCTGCTGAAAGACTTAAACAGTAAAAAAGAACCGACAGGATTCCGTGAAAGGATACCTGCCGGTCTTAAGTTTTTCATCTCTTTATTATATAAAATAAAACGGAAATCAGTCTTCGTCCAGCTTCAGCACACTAAGGAATGCCTTCTGGGGCACTTCTACATTGCCGATCTGACGCATTCGTTTCTTTCCTTCTTTCTGTTTCTCTAGAAGCTTCTTCTTACGGGTAATATCACCGCCATAACACTTGGCAAGGACGTCTTTCCTCACTGCCTTAACGGTTTCCCGGGCGATGATCTTACTGCCGATGGCTGCCTGGATAGGAATTTCGAAAAGGTGTCTGGGAATCTCTTCTTTTAATTTCTCGCAGTATTTTCTTCCTCTTTCATAAGCGTTGGAAGAATGAACGATAAATGATAGGGCGTCCACCTGCTCTCTGTTAATGAGAATATCCAGCTTCACCAGAGAGGACTGTTCATAACCCTTCAATTCATAATCAAAGGATGCATAACCTCTGGACCTTGATTTTAAAGCATCAAAGAAATCATAGATGATCTCATTCAGAGGCAGCTCATACTTAAGCAGGGCACGGGTCTCTTCCATGTATTCCATGGATACATGGGTACCACGTCTCTCCTGACACAGGGTCATAATCGGCCCCACATATTCCTTTGTCACCATAATCTCAGCGGACACAATAGGTTCTTCCATATACTCTATGGTAGAAGGATCCGGCAGATTGGTGGGGTTAGTCAGGTCAAAACAGGTTCCATCCGTCAAATGAACCTTGTAGATAACACTGGGAGCTGTAGAAACCAGATCCAGATTGTACTCACGCTCCAGACGTTCCTGGACGATCTCCAGATGGAGAAGTCCCAGAAAGCCGCATCGGAATCCGAAACCGAGGGCAACAGAAGTTTCCGGCTCATACTGAAGGGCAGCATCGTTAAGCTGAAGTTTCTCCAGGGCATCTCTAAGATCCGGATACTTGGCGCCATCCGCAGGAAAGATACCGCAGTAAACCATAGGCAATACTTTTTTATATCCCGGAAGAGGTTCCCGGCAAGGTCTGGCCGCATCGGTCACCGTATCTCCCACACGGGTGTCTTTCACATTTTTCAGACTTGCGGTAATATAACCAACCATACCTGCGGTTAATTCATCGCAGGGAAGGAACTGTCCGGCGCCGAAAGTTCCCACTTCCACCACCTCGGCCTTAGCTCCGGTGGCCATCATAAGCATGTTGGTCCCCCGGCTGATACGTCCTTCCATGATACGGGCAAAGATAATTACTCCTTTGTAGGAGTCATAAATACTGTCAAAGATCAAGGCCTGCAGGGGGTTATCCGGACTTCCGCCCGGAGCCGGGATCTTCTCTACGATCTGTTCGAAAACTTCCTCGATATTAATCCCGTTCTTGGCGGAAATCTGAGGGCATCCTTCCGCCTCGATTCCGATCACATCCTCAATCTCTGCCACAACCCTTTCCGGTTCTGCGCTGGGCAGGTCAATCTTGTTGATGACGGGCAGGATCTCCAGGTTAGCATCGATGGCAAGGTATACATTTGCCAGGGTCTGGGCCTCGATACCCTGGGCAGCATCCACCACAAGGATGGCTCCCTCACAGGCGGCAAGACTTCTGCTAACCTCATAATTAAAATCTACATGCCCGGGAGTATCGATCAGGTTAAATACATACTCCGTACCGTCTTTTGCCTTATATATGGTTCTCACAGCCTGAGATTTGATGGTGATGCCACGCTCTCTCTCCAGGTCCATGTTATCCAGGACCTGATCCTGCATCTCTCGTTCCGTAAGAAGTCCTGTCTTCTCTATTATACGATCGGCCAGGGTTGACTTTCCGTGGTCGATATGTGCGATAATACAAAAATTTCTTATTTTGCTCTGGTCTATTCCGGCCAAATTGGTTTCCTCCGTCCTAAAAGATATGATATCCTTGTCGGACTCATCTTATGATTCAATCTTTGTGGATCAAAGCCACAAACTCAACAGGTTCCGTGTCTGAAGCATTATCAAGGGCATGGGACTGCCCGGGAATAATGGTGCATACATCATCAGGGAATACATGGGTCTTGGTCCCGTCGTTATCGGTAAAGATTCCTTCTCCTTTAAGGATATAATAGGATTCTGTCTCCCCCACATGCTGATGCCAGCCGATATAGGATCCAGGGGGCAGCACGATTCTTGCATACATCCTGCCGTGGCCAAAAAGTTCCTCCTGAGTTTCAATATGATAGACTTCTGCCGGGCCCTTACCATTGCCCAGGCCTTCTCTTATCTGAAGTATCGGTTTTCTTACCATTATAAGTCCCCCTTTGAAATATTATATATATAGGATAATTTATGATTATTAATACATCAGAATTGTATCATGAATAGGAAATGGCTTGCAATACTTTTTAGAGCAGACCTTCCTCACTGATCTGCTTCATATTTTTTGCAATCAGGTCAAGACTAGGATACAGGTTATCTCTCATCTCTTCGTTCAGTCCCTTCCCGGCTAATTCAAGTAATCCGGAGGCCTTGGCGGCAAGCTGATCTGCAATTTCTCTTCCCTCAGCAGTAAGAATCAGAGGGGCACGGTAACGGTTTTTCCCGTAGGGCTCCAGGATACCTTTCTTCTGAAATGTGGAGATTGCTCTGGAGACATCCCCTTTATCCCTCTGGCACAGTTCCGCCAGTTTTGCCGCAGTGATATTACCATCACACCGGGAAAGAACAATCAGATACAGGGCATATCCGCCCCGTAATCCATGTTGTTTCATCTCCCCGGAAGCAATTTTATTCCAATAATGAGATATGTTAAATATAGATATGGAAAAATGTTCAAATCTGTCTAGCATCCTCTACCTCTGTTTCGTTCTGTCTATGAAGAAAGCGATAGCCACAGCTCCAGGTCCCATATGGCATCCGATGGAAGAGCATATCTGGGTACAGTCAAGATTAGACACATGACCTTCCCAAAGGAATTTTCCCATTTTCACAAATTCCTGCAGGGAATCCTTCTCCACTCCGGAATAGCCAAAGATAAAAGGCATGGAATAGTCGATGCCTAACTCCTCCACTTTATCGAGAAGAAGTTTGTTGGCTTTCTTGATTCCCCGTGCTTTTCCAGCCATCACCACCAGTCCGTCACGGATGGTGATCAAAGGCTTGATATTAAGTATATTTCCTGCGATTGCTGCCGTCTTTGACACTCTTCCGCCTTTCACGGCGTACTTAAGGGTATCCATCCTGGCGAAGACGCCTATATCCGCTTTCTTCTCTTCCAGATGGTCAGCCAGCTGACTAAGGTTCATCCCTTTTTCCACACACTGCAGGGCATACTCTGCCAGAACACCCGCTCCTACAGAAGCATTATAACTGTCCAGCACACGGATATTGGGATAGTCCTTTGCAACCATGCAGGCACTTTGATAGGTTCCCGATCCTCTTGAAGTCTGGGTGATTACTAATCCCTCATCCCCCTTCTCTTTCAATTCCCGGTAAACCTTCTCAAAATAAGCCAGGGAGGGCTGACTGGTTTTGGGAAAACTCTCACTTGTTTCCATTTTCCGGTAAAATGTGTCTTTGTCAATGGTTACCCCATCAATGTATTCTTCATCACCAAAAGACAGTGTCATAGGTATCTGAATGGTTTGATTTCTGAAATGATCAGCCATATCAGCCGCAGAATCCGCTACGATCCGAATACTCATAATTGTAATTCTCCCTATTCTCTAGATATAATATGTTTATATGTTAAATAGTGAATGATTCCTATCTGATATATATGTTGATTTGTCAACATCTAAAATTTTAATATACAATTATTGTTTTGTCAACGTGACTGAAATTTTTATATTTTACTATTGACAAAAACAAGGTCAGCCACTATTATGTAATAGTATGTGTGCATTAAACTACGTGTCTCATATAATGCAATACATGAATATTGAATCATATCAGATATATATTATTGTTGGAGGTGTACAGATTGGCTAATATCAAATCTGCAAAGAAAAGAATCTTAGTAATCGAGAAAAAGACTTTAAGAAATAAGGCTACAAAATCTAAAGTGAAGACTTATATCAAGAAGGTAGAAGCTGCCATCGCAGCACAGGATAAAGAAGCTGCTACAGTTGCTCTTAACGATGCAATCTCTGAGATCAGCAAGGCAACATCCAAGGGAATCTACCATAAGAATACTGCTTCCAGAAAGATTTCCCGTCTTACAAAAGCTGTTAATAAATTAGCTTAATCATGACATAGTATAACCCCGGAAAGAGCGGCTGCTTTCCGGGGTTTTTTTCATTATCCTGACAATCTGATCAGCAGCATCTCCAGACCGATCTGATCGTTGATGATGCCGGTCTTTATCTCCTCCTCCAGCTTTATGGCCTGTTCCAGACAGGATTCCAGCTGTTTTTGCTGGTAGAGCCTTAGCTGGGAATGGTATCTCTTAACAGAAAAAACCGGGATCCCTGCGGCCTTTGCGATCTCATCATCCGTCTTGTGCATTTTCCGCATAGACTTGATGATCACCAGGATTCGGTACTGACGTACGATCAGATACAGGATATGCATGGGAGCCTCCCGCAGTAGCAT
>JBGVCE010000370.1:0-10280 GCA_045226235.1 Anaerobutyricum sp. | reverse complement strand
CCCTGGCAAGCGGAAGACTTTCCAGAAAACCCGGAGAAAACGATACAAAACGTGCGGTAGAAGACAGTTATGCAAAGTTTAAATATGATGCTACGGCAGAGCAGGATAATATAATCATCGGCCGTGTGGCAGAACTGGCCCAGAAGCATGGTGTGACCATGACGGAGATTTCTCTGGCATGGCTGCTGACCAAGGTGACATCTCCAGTGGTAGGCGCCACCAAACTGCACCATATCGAAGGTGCGGCAAAGGCAGTAGATCTCGTGCTTCCCGAGAAAGAAATCTTGTTTCTGGAGGAGCCTTATATACCTCATCCCCTCGCCGGCGTAATGGCACAGAACAAGAGAAGTGAGTCGACAAAAAAACATGTATGGTCAACGGGAGACCAGCTGATAGGAGGAAAGACAAATGAGTGAGAAAATCGTACAGACAGCAGGAAGAGATCAGCTGGGAGAATTTGCTCCCATGTTTGCCCATCTGAATGATGATGTTCTCTTTGGAGAAGTGTGGAATGAAGAAGCGATTGATGTGAAGACAAAGTGCATCATCACCGTCGTATCCCTGATGGCATCAGGCATCACCGATTCTTCCCTGACCTATCACCTGCAGAATGCTAAGGCCCATGGCGTGACAAAGGAAGAAATCGCAGCCATCATTACACATGCCACCATGTATGTGGGCTGGCCGAAAGGCTGGGCTGTTTTCCGTCTGGCAAAAGAAGTATGGAATGAAGAGTAGAGTGAACAGAAGGAGATACAAATGAAGAAATATATGACAATACTTTTGTCTGTGATCCTTGTTTTAAGTCTGGTGGCTTGTGGCAGCAAGTCAGAAGAGGATACTAATCAGAACAAGCAGGCTCAGGAGATCACAAGTGAGGAGAGTACCACAGATACAACAGCCACAGTAGCGGATGAATCAGAAACAACTACAGAGGAAACTTCCCAAGAGCAGACATCAGAAGAACCACAGACAGGAAAGGACGTTCTGGTGGTATATTTCTCTGCCACAGGAACCACAAAAGGTGTTGCTGAGAAGATTGCAGCGATTACAGACGCTGACCTGTACGAGATCACTGCGGCTCAGGAATACACCAGCGATGACCTGGACTGGAATGATTCAGACTCCCGCACTACCAAGGAACAGAATGATTCTTCGGTCCGCCCGGAGATCGAAAGTGATCCGGTGTCTCTAGAGGGCTATAATACCATCTATATCGGTTATCCAATCTGGTGGGGAGAAGAACCCCGCATCATGGATACCTTTGTGGAAAGCTATAATTTTGAGGGCATTACTATGATTCCCTTCTGTACATCAGCCAGCAGCGGTATCGGATCAAGCGGGAAAAACCTTGCGGATAATGCCGGCAGCGGAAACTGGCTGGAAGGTCAGAGATTTGGCTCCGGAGCATCGGAAGAGGATGTTCAGTCCTGGATAGAAGGACTACGGTAAATGACAAAAAGCAGCAGATATCCGGAATAGGCATACCGGTTGGGAAGAAGTCTGTAAACATATTACAATAACAAGGTTAGTATTGGCTTTAGCCGGAGAGTAGTCTCCGGCTTTATTTGTTAAAAAAACGTGCAATTTATGTAAATGCCATCTACGAATTTCATAAATTTAATGATAAGATAGAAGTAGCAAATTTACACTACAGCAAATGCATCAAGGAATTAGGTGAACATATGGCAGAGCATCTTAGACTAAAAAAATCAAACTGTAAAAACTGTTATAAGTGTATAAGAAACTGTCCGGTGAAGTCGATTCGTTTTTCCGCAGGACAGGCGAATATCATCGGAAATGAGTGTATCCTCTGTGGACACTGTTTTGTAGTCTGTCCTCAGGAAGCCAAGGAAATCGTGGATGAGAGAGAGAAGGTTCGCGTTATGATCAACAGCGGGGATCCGGTGATCGCCTCCCTGGCACCGTCCTTTATCGCTAATTATGACGGAGCCGGTATCGAGAGCATGAGGGCAGCCCTGCAGAAACTGGGATTTGCGGATGTGGAAGAGACAGCTCTCGGAGCAACCATGGTCAAGCGTGAGTACGACCGTATGCTGGTTGAGGAAGACCGGGATATCGTGATTACTTCCTGTTGTCATTCCATCAATCTACTGATAAGAAAATATTTCAAATCCCTCTTACCATATCTTGCTAACGTGGCTACCCCAATGTATTCCCACTGTGCGGATATCAAGAGAAGGATTCCCAACGCCAAAACTGTATTTATCGGCCCCTGTGTGGCGAAAAAGGATGAGGGGGAGATGTCCGCAGGAGTGGTTGACGCTGTCCTGACCTTTGAAGAACTCACAGAGTGGATGAAGGAGGAAGACATCACTCCGGAGAAGGTTATTGTTCCCAACGAACAGAGTATTGCCAGATTCTTCCCCACCACCGGTGGTATCATCAAAACCATGGAGTGTAAAGCAAAAGACTACTCCTATTTTGCTATCGATGGGGTAAACAACTGTATGGCAGCTCTGCAGGATATCGAAAGAGGAAATATCCATAAGTGCTTTATCGAGATGTCTGCCTGCCCCGGTGGCTGTATCGGCGGACCGGTTATGGAGAAATACCATCCAAGCCCGGTGAAGGACTATATGATGGTTTCCTCCTTTGCAGGCAATGAGGATTTTCCTGTCCAACAGCCTACCGTCGCTCAGATGAAGTATAGCTACGGGCCACTTAATACTAATCGCAGGAACCCATCAGAGGAAGAGATAAGAGAAATTTTCCGCGAGATGGGTAAGTTCACCCCAAGTGATGAACTTAACTGTGGATTCTGCGGCTATAATTCCTGCCGGGAGAAAGCAATCGCCATCTACCAGGGCAAAGCGGACATATCCATGTGCCTGCCCTTCCTGATGGAAAAAGCAGAAAGCTTCTCTGAAGCCATCGTAAGGAATACGCCAAATGCACTGCTCGTGGTAAATGACAAACTGGAAGTGCAACAGATTAATGATGCAGCCCTGCGTCTGTTAAATCTCCGAAACCAGTCTGATGTTCTCGGGGACTATGTGGACCGGATTCTGGATTCCGATGCCTTTATCAATGTACTAAGCACCGGTCATAGTGTCCGCAATCAAAGGGTTTATCTGGCTGAGTATTCCCGCTATGTGGATCAGACGGTAATCCCGGCTGAAAACGGACGGATCATCCTCTGCATCATGCGTGATGTGACCAGCGAGATGAAGGAACGGAAGAAGAAAGAAGAAATCAGCCGGGAGACCGTAGAGGTTGCTGACCGGGTAGTAGATAAACAGATGCGCATCGTTCAGGAGATTGCCTCCCTGCTCGGTGAGACTGCTGCAGAAACAAAAATCGCTCTATCAAAATTAAAGGAGTCTATCACGGATGAATGAGTTATTTGCAGATATCGGATATAAAAGTATCAATCACATAGGGGAGCAGCTGTGCGGGGACCATGTGGATGTTGTACAGCAGGATGAAGACTCTACAGTCATCGTGCTGGCGGATGGCCTGGGAAGTGGAGTAAAAGCCAGCATCCTGTCTACCCTGACTTCCAAGATCATATCAACCATGGTAGCCCAGGGTATCTCCATCGAAGAGTGTGTCGCGACTATTGCCGCCACTCTTCCCATTTCTTCAGAACACGGGGTGGCTTACTCCACATTTACTATCATACATCTGAGGCACAACCAGACAGCGGAACTGATTCAGTATGATAATCCTCATATCATAATGATCCGGGATAATGATCTCTATGATTATCCGATGAAGGAAATGAACATCGAAGGGAAGAAGATCTATCATACTCTTGTCCGGTTAAGGGAAGACGATATATTTATCGCCATGAGTGACGGATGTCCCCACGCCGGTCCGGACCGGTCATATAATACCGATTGGAAACGGGAGGATATCGCTGATTTTATGCTTGCCATGTCCATCGCCGGCTACACAGCCAAATCCCTCTGCACCATCCTGGTTGATGAGTGTGAAAGGCTTTATGCAGGTACACCTATCGATGACGCCACAGCCTGTGTGGTCCGCATGCAGAAGAGAAAACCAATGAATATCCTCTTTGGGCCGCCGGCTAACCGGGATGACTGCGGTCGTATGATGAGTCTTTTCTTCTCCAAAAGCGGCAAGCACATCGTCTGCGGAGGCACCACCGCAACCATAGCAGCCGAATGGCTGAATAAACCGGTTATCTACAGTACCGATTTTGAGATTGGAGGGGATGTTCCTCCTATGTCAGAGATTGAAGGAGTGGATCTTGTAACAGAAGGTGCCGTTACCATGAGTAAGGTTATAGAGTACGCCCAGGATTATTCCAGTGACAATTTCTTATATGATATCTGGCGCTTTGGAAAGGATGGAGCCTGCTGTATCTGCCAGCTTCTCTTCGAGGAGGCAACGGACGTGAACTTTTTTGTAGGGAGAGCTATGAACCCGGCTCATCAGAATGCCGAACTCCCTCTCAATTTCAATGTGAAGATGAGTCTCGTGGAAGAACTGTCCAAACACCTTAGAAAGATGGGAAAACACGTAAAGATTAGTTATTATTAAAAACTTCAACCCGTAAGAACATGTTAGGAAGAGAGGAGTGACACGATGAAAAAATACCTGTATATATTTACCTTTGTTTTCATTTTCACATGCTGCCTTCCCTTGCGTGTCTCTGCTACAGACTATTCAAAATACTCCAACACAAAAGTGGAGTTTGGGCTGAATTTAAGAACAGACCACAAAAGGCCGGATTGTGACAAACCGAAGGGAGTTACCTTATCAAAATATCACACTTTCTTCTATGGGATAAAACCCTATAAGAAGAAGGATAAAGTGATCTATCTGACCTTCGACTGTGGTTACGAGAACGGAAATACGAAGAAGATTCTTGACACGCTAAAGAAGAATAAGATCAAAGCAATCTTTTTTGTCACAGAACCATATATCAGGGGAAATCCCGGTCTGGTAAAGAGGATGAAAAAGGAAGGTCATCTGGTAGGAAATCATACCACGACTCATCCAAGACTGACAGATATCTCCGTGACAAAAATAAAACAGGAACTAAATACCTGCAGAAAAACCATGAAGAAGAAAACCGGTTATGATATGGATCCTTATATGAGGCCTCCGGAAGGTGTGTACAGTGTTCGTGTCATAAAGGTTGCTGAGGATAGGGGTTATAATACCATGCTTTGGAGCTGGGCTATCCGGGACTATGAGGAGGATGACCAGCCAAGTGTTCAGTATGTCCTGGACAAGATGAAAAAACACTATTTTCCAGGTATGATGCCATTGCTTCATGTTATTTCCTCTGCAGATCGTAAAGCCCTTCCAAAGATTATCTCAACGATGAAGAAGAAGGGATATCGTTTTGGAAAGGTCACAGAGTTTACGAAAAAAAGAAAACTGAAGTAGGGGCAGTTGTATTCTAATGGAGGGTTGCGAGAGAAGATGAATCTATGGCTAGTGTTGATACTTTCATTATTGGCTCTTGCCTGTGGGGGAATCCTGTATCTGGCAGGCAGAATCAGGAAATTTGCCTTGATCAGGAGACTGGCAGGAGATAAACCAGGCCTTGCTTTTTTCCTCTGTACTGTGTTTGTAACAGCAGTAACCGCTGTTTTGTGGATTTCCATTGGATATATGAATGCTATCATCTGTGTACTTCACCTGGTTATCTTCTGGATTCTCAGTGATATAGTATTTCTCGTCATTCAAAAATATCGGAAAGAAAGTTTCGGACGGTATTATGCCGGGGCAGCTGCACTGTTATTATCCTTTTGCTATCTGGCGACGGGATGGTATCTGTGCCATCATGTTTTTGAAACCCGATACCAGATTTCTACAGAAAAGGAAGTGGGGGAGCTACGGGTAGCTCTGATTGCGGATTCCCATGTGGGTACCACATTTCATGGAGATGGCTTTCGAAAACATTTGAAGAAGATAGAAGAACAGCATCCGGATCTGCTGGTTATCGCCGGCGATTATGTGGATGATGATTCTTCAAGGGAGGATATGCTGGAGTGCTGTAAAGCCCTCGGGGAGATCCAGACGACCTATGGTGTATATTATGCTTTTGGGAATCATGACAAAGGGTATTACCCTGCCCAACGCCGGGGATACGATGGAAATGATCTCATAGACGCCCTGGAAGCAAACGGTGTACATGTGATGCAGGATGATGTGGAGCTGATCGATGACCGGTTTTACCTTATAGGCAGGAAGGATCATTTTGAAGAATACGGTTCCGGCAGGAAATCCATGCAGGAGCTGATGGAGAACCTGGATCCGGACAAGTACACCATCGTTCTGGATCACCAGCCACAGGATTACCATGCCCAGGAAGAGGCCGGAGCAGACCTGGCCTTATCCGGCCATACCCATGGAGGGCAGCTGTTTCCGCTGATGGTGATAGAAAACCACATCAATATCACTCCGGACGATAAAGTCTATGGCCATGAGAAGAGAGGAAATACCGACTTTATCGTCACTTCCGGGATCTCCGACTGGGCCATTAAGTTTAAAACCGGATGCAAATCGGAATATGTGATAATAGAGATCAAGGGAGAATGATGACGTCATGAAAGAGGAATGCCTGATATGTAAAGAACCTCTGGAATATCTGGAAACAGATATGCTGATGGAGTGTGAAATCTGTCATAAAAAAGAAAACAGTAAGACCAGATGCGTAAAGGGGCATTATGTCTGTAATGAATGTCATACCAAAGGGCTGGATTCCATTATCGGTCTATGTATGGCAGAGACATCGAAGGATCCTGCTGCCATCATAGAAAAAATGATGCAGATGCCCTTCTGCCATATGCATGGTCCTGAGCACCACGTCATGGTGGGGGCTGCATTGCTGACGGCATATAAGAATGCAGGAGGAGATCTAGATCTTCATAGTGCATTGATTGAGATGATAAATCGTGGGAAGAGTGTGCCCGGAGGAGCCTGTGGTTTCTGGGGAGCCTGCGGAGCAGGAATCAGTTCAGGGATGTTCATCTCCATCATCTCGAAATCAACACCCCTGGCAAAAGAGCCTTTTGCCCTATCGCACCAGATGACTGCAAAATCATTGGGAGAGATTGGCCAGATAGGTGGCCCTCGGTGTTGTAAGAGGGATTCCTTCCTTTCAATACTTTCAGCCATTGATTTTGTAAGAGAACACTTTGGAGTTGAGATGGATAAACCGGATATCGTATGCCATTATTCCTCCATTAATAATCAGTGTATTGGAAAGCGTTGCCCATTCTCTGAAGTGAATCATTAAGAATATATCATGATGCAGAAACAACCCCCTCATGGCCATGAGGGGGTTTTCTTTATTAAGATTATTATCATGATGCAATAGCCTTTCTGATGTGATAAAATGGTTAAAAAGAAAAGAAGGGGTGCGGAATCATGAAGATAGAATGGGAAGATGGCTATAAGATTCGGGTGACCATCGATAAGGGAACAGCACTCATATCAGCTAATAGAGAAGGATTACTCTCTTTGGCCAGGCAGCTGACAGCGATGGCACAGGAACCGGTGGGGAGCCATATTCATTATGATCAATCTAATTCTCTGGAGGAAGGATCAACAGAATTAATCATAGAAAGAATTCTTTAAAGACGATAATCGGAGGTGGAAGATGAAACTGTTTCTGACAAGCAGTCCCATAGGAATCTATCGAAGTGAGGAACCCTTGGATTATGAAGGATTTAATCCTGCAAATGGTATGGTGGAGGCACTAAAGGAGTACTGGCCGGAAAATGCAAGATGTATGCTCATATCTGCTTTTCCGGATGATTATGAGATAAATGACAGGATGAGAGAAGATTTTGAAGGGATCCTGGCAGATACCGGTCTATCCTGTTCCTGTATGGATATATGTGATTCCCGTAATGGGAAAGAGAAAGCAGATGCCTTGCATAGTTATGATTTCATCATACTTGGGGGCGGCCATGTGCCTACTGAAAATGATTTCTTTACAAAAATCAATCTGGCCGACCGATTTCGCGGCTATCAGGGTATCGTGATGGGCATAAGCGCAGGAACGATGAATTGCGCCCGGATTGTGTATGCTCAGCCTGAGATGCCCGGGGAAGCGACGGATCCGACCTATCAGCGGTTCATTCCGGGGCTTGCCCTTACGGAATATAATATATTGCCACACTATAACGCTGTGAAACACGACGAGCTGGACGGGATGCGATTAATGGGGGATATCACTTACCAGGATAGTATAGGTCATACCTTCTATGCTATCGTTGATGGGAGTTATCTGTTGCAGACAGAGGACTTTGCAGAGATCCGTGGGGAAGCCTACCGGATCAGTGAAGGAGAGATCCGGCAGATTGGAAAAGAGGGGGATATTTATCAGCTATGATTGAAAGATTAAAAAACAGATTCTATGAGAATATCAGCAGACATCCTGATCTGGACTGGGAGTATGTGGAGAAACATCTGCTTGAGCATCCTGAAGCCCTTGAATCCCTTAAAAACATGGAAGAAAGCGGGGGTGAACCGGATACAATCGGTCTTGATGACAATTCCGGTCAGATCATCTACTGTGATTGTAGTAAAGAGACTCCGATAGGAAGAAGAAGCCTATGTTATGATGACGAAGCTTTACGAAAGCGCAAGAAGAATCCTCCTTCAGGAAGTGCCGTTCATCAGGCACGGGAGATGGGAGTTTCCCTTATGACGGAATCCCTTTATCGCCGGCTGCAGCTGCTTGGGGAGTATGATCTGAAAACCTCTTCCTGGATTGAAACTCCTGAGAGAATCCGACAGAGAGGAGGAGCTCTGTTCTGTGAGCGAAGGTACGATACTGTTTTCACCTTCCACAATGGTGCCGAATCCTATTACTCTGTCCGTGGATGGAGGGGATATATCCTGATTTAATCCGGGATTTAGGTCCGGGATTTTGGATATAATTTTCTATTTCTAAGTTATGGAAAATATGCTAAAATATATTTAGTTTCAATGACAGCAAAATGAATTGTAGTTTTGCTGCCTATGGGGTATTAGCTCAGCTGGGAGAGCGTCAGGTTCGCAATCTGAAGGTCAGGGGTTCGATCCCCCTATACTCCATCAAAATACCTGCCGGAAGAATCATTTCGGCAGGTTTTATAATTTCCCAGGTCTGTGGAGGTTCTACATGAGGAATGACGCATCGGAGAAAAAATATAATCGAATACATTTTATCTGGATCATCCCACAGGTATTCGTAGCTGTCCTTATAATAGCCTTTCTGATCTACGCAAGCTTTTATTTTCATGCAGATCAGACAGCCCTTGACGCACTTCGTTCAGATGAAGTTGTTAAGGTTTCAGAAACAGAATACGGATGGTTCTTTGATGGCCCATCAGAGGAAAATGAATATATATTCTATCCAGGGGCTAAAGTGGATGAGACAGCCTATGCACCGCTTCTCCATCATCTGGCTGAAAATGATATGGATGTCTGCCTTGTAAAGATGCCACTGCGGTTTGCTTTTCTGGGTATCAATAAAGCGAAGTCGATTCTTCAACGTGGTGGATATGACCATTACTACATCGGAGGGCATTCCCTTGGGGGAGCCATGGCAGCGGTATATGCTGCCAATCATAGTGAAAAGATCGACGGTATAATTCATTTTGCATCCTATTCTACCAAGGAGCTGGACGATTCCGTGATGGAGATTGTCATCTATGGGACAGAGGATAAAATTGTCAACAGGAAGAGTATCGAAGAGGGCCGTGAGATTGCTCCGGATCAATACTATGAATATACTATTGAAGGTGGAAACCATGCCCAGTTTGGCAATTACGGAATACAACCCGGAGATGGAAATGCATCCATCTCTGCTTCAGAACAACAGTCTGAAGCAATCCGGCTGATTGAAGATACTATCGGACATTAATAGAGGAGGGGGTATATTCCCCCTCCTTAATCATGAAAAGACTCCCTTTTTCTCTAATTCATCATAATCTCTTCCCAGAGATTCAATGATTTCTCTGGTGTGATATCCCAGCGGATATCCGGCATATTTGTATTCACAGGGACATTCGCTTAGATGGATGGCAGTGGCCATCTGCTTCACTTTTTTCCCTCCCCATGTGGGTAAGGGAACTTCAACAACCATCTTGCGTTCCTTGATGTGCTGATCTTCCAGGAGTGCTTCCTCCAGATTTAGTACCGGCTGGACGCAGGCATCGTATTGGTCGAAGATTTCCACCCACTCCTGCTTTGTCCTGGTCTTGAAAATCTGACGTATTTCATCTTTTATTCGGTCGATGTCCTTCGGCCAGACCGTCTCGGGAATCAGGTCTTCTCGTTCA
>JBGVCE010000369.1:0-2229 GCA_045226235.1 Anaerobutyricum sp. | reverse complement strand
CGGCACTATATCATCCGATGGTACGGTCGGTGATGGCCAAAATGCGGATGATCCCGAGGTACCAGTTGTTACACCAAGTACCTATATCGTAAACTATGATGCCAATGGAGGCAGCGGAGCTCCTGCAGCCCAGACTAAGACATCCGGGGTCGCCCTAACCTTAAGTAAAAAAGAACCGACCCGCTCCGGTTATAAATTCGTGGGATGGGCCACTTCAAAATCTGCTGTATCCGCCAATTATAAAGCCGGTGGGACTTATACCAACAACGGGGACGTTACCCTCTATGCCGTGTGGGTCTCCGATGGAACCGGCACAGGGGATAATCCGGGATCTGATACCGGCGATGATGGTGGAAGTGACCCTGTAGTCTTCACCCCGAAAAACCAGACCATAACAGCTTCTGACAAGACAGTAGCCATCAAGACTCCGGCTTTCTCCCTTGGAGCCAGGAGCAACGGTGATGGAAAACTGACTTATAAGAGTTCTAAAACCAGTGTGGCAACCGTTAGCAGCAGTGGCAAGATTACTGTCAGAAATTACGGAATTACGAATATTACCATTACGGCAGCTGCCACAACTGCTTACAAAAAGGCTGTAAAGACCGTCAGGATTACGGTAGTTCCTAAAAAGATGAAAATCAAGTCAATTAAATCTCCCAAGAAGGGTCAGTTAAAAGTGACATGGGTCAAAGATAAAGCGGCCAGCGGTTATCATGTACAACTCTGTCTGAACAGTAAGTTCAATGGTCGTACATTCCAGAGGAGTTTCTCAAAGAAAGTTAATACTACCAAAAAACCGGTTACCGGATTAACCAGTAAGAAATATTTTTATGTCCGTGTCCGGTCCTACAAAAAAGTAAATGGAATCATCCTGAACGGCATATGGAGCTATAGCAGGATGATTAAGATTAAGTAAAATACAATTAAAAGCAATTAGAAGGAAAACAAGATGAAGTATTATGCATATGCCATTAGCCATGGCGGAAGGATCCGTGGAAATAATGAGGATAATCTTTATCTGAACGGGATCTATCGCAAGGATAATAGTATCTTTTTCTGGGAGGACAGTTCCTTTTCTGAAAATGGAATCAAAGCAGCGGTTTTTGATGGAATCGGAGGTGCTGAAAACGGGGAAGTGGCCTCTTATCTTGCCGCCAGAACTTTGGATGAGCAGAATCAGAAGCTGTTCAAAGATGGATTGGAAAAATTTTTACGATCTGCCAACGCTGCGATCAAAGAAGCTTCCGCCGGGTATACAATGGGAACAACCTATACTATGCTAAACATCTACAGGGATGTTTGCTGGTTTAATAATGTGGGAGATAGCAGAGGCTATGCTTTCCGGGATCACATCCTGAAAAAGATGACCAAGGATCACAACATGGTTACACAACTGATGGAAGAGGGCATCCTGACCAGGGAGCAGGCCTTGAAACATCCAGATCGCCATGCCATCTACCAGTATCTGGGCATGGATGATGAAGATGAGCTGTCCATAGAACCTTATGAGCATCCTGCTTTTGCTGCGAAAGCCGGGGATTATTATCTGCTCTGCAGTGATGGTCTTACGGACATGGTTCCAGAGGAGAGAATCCAGGAGATCCTGGATGAGAATACAGTGGAAGACTCTAGCTATCATGTGGTAAAACCCCTTACGACACTTCTTGTGAAAGAGGCTTTGGAACGTGGCGGGAGAGATAATATTACTTTGATTTTGATTAAAGTGGAACAATAGTTCTATTATATATATATTTAGTTTAAGAGGAAAATGTGATGCAGACTGAAGATATTCAAAGAGAATTGAACTCCATATGGAACGGATGGGTCATAAAGGAAAAGCTTGGAAAAGGTTCCTTTGGATCCGTCTATCGTATCGAACGACAGGAGTTCGGAAGGGTTTACGAATCTGCCCTCAAAGTGGTTCGCATCCCGCTGGATGATTCGGAGATCACTGCCCTGGTCAATGACGGTATGGATGACCTGAGCATCCGGATGTACCTGGGAAGCGTAGTGGAGGATATCGTTAACGAAGTTGCTCTTATGTACAAATTAAGAGGTAATACCAATATCGTAAGCTACGAAGACCATTCCGTAATCGAGCACAAAGATTCTATCGGATGGAACATCTATATCCGTATGGAACTCCTTACCCCTCTGTTCGATTATGTTAAGCACAGAAAGCTTACCATCCGGGATGTCATCCGGATGGGACTTGATATGTGTAATGCC
>JBGVCE010000368.1:0-12112 GCA_045226235.1 Anaerobutyricum sp. | reverse complement strand
AAACCTCCCGGTTGTTATGGTGGGGGAAAAGCCGGATAATATTCGTTTTGATTCCGTGGAACTTGACAGCAAGAAGCCGGGATTCCTTATGGCAGACCACCTCCTGTCATTAGGACACAGGCAGATAGCCTTCATCTGTTCTCCCATAGGAAAACATGAGATCAGCCGTCTGCGCAGGCTGGAGGGGATACGGATGGCATACGAGGATAAGGGACTGGACAAGGAACTCGTCCGGGTCTTTGCACCGACATCCGGTGAATTCCGGGAGTATGCCTATCAGTCAGCAGAGTATATATTAGGTTACGAAATGTGCAGGAAGGCTCTGGATTCTGATCTTCCCATCACGGCTTTTATCGGCCATAACGATATGACGGCCTATGGGATACTGGCAGCTCTCAGGGAGAGAGGTCACAGGGTGCCCAGAGATTATTCGGTGGCCGGTTTTGACAATTCTGTCCTCTCTGCCATGCCACAGATCTCATTGACCACAGTGGAACATGCAGCCATACAAAAAGGCAAGGATGCAGTCAATCTGATCCACAGCAGAAATCACAAGGATTCCAGGACTGATAACATGTCCCGCATCACAAGAATGGAATACGAACCCAGGCTGATTATACGTCAGTCCACCGGCAAGGCAAGAAGCAGATAGCATTAGTAAAGGGGACCCCATGGGGTCCCCTTAAACATTAGACGAGGTCAATATTATTTGTTCTCTTCACGAATCTTGTTGAGACGTTTCATTACGTCATTAGCGCCTCTGCCAAAGTAGTCGAGAAGGGTATTGTACTCTGCGTAGAGTTTGTCATATACAGCTACCTGTGCCGGATTCGGAACGTAGGTCTTATCCTGAAGTTTGGCAAATTTTGCTGCGATCTCGTTGGCGTCCTTGTAGCCTGTTACGCTTTCCGGTGCTGCTGCAGTACCAAGAACAGCTGCACCCAGGGCACATGCCTGATCGGAAGCACAAACCTTGATCTCACGGTTCAGGACATCAGTGTAGATCTGGACGATCAGTGGGTTCTTGGATGGGATTCCACCGCTGAGAACCACTCTGTTAACAGGAATGCCTGCCTTTTCGAAACTTTCCACGATGGCTCTTGTGCCGTAGGCTGTTGCCTCGATGAGGGCCAGATAGATATCCTCCGGTTTGGTAAGCAGGTTCATACCGATGATCAGACCATTCAGGTCGAAGTCCATCAGCGGAGAACGGACACCGTTGAACCAGTCAAGGGCTACCAGTCCGCTGGCACCAGCCTTGTAACCGGCAAGTTTTTCGGAAAGAAGCTGATGAACGCTGATGCCTTTTTCTCTTGCCTGACGGGTGTATGCTTCCGGTACGCAATTGTCCACAAACCATGCGAAGTGGTCACCTACACAGGACTGTCCGGCTTCGATTCCGAAGAAGCCAGGCATGATACCGTCTTTGATGATACCCTGGATACCTTCGATCTTGCCGCTGTGATCTGCCAGCATCAGATGGCAGGAGGAGGTTCCCATGATGATCATTAATTCGCCCGGTTCTCCAACACCGCCGCCCGGTACGGAGCAGTGAGCATCGATGATACCGGTTCCCACAGGAGTTCCTGCCAGGAGGCCCAGTTCTCTTGCCATGGAATCACACAGATGACCTGCGCAGGCACCGATTGGCAGAACAGGGATGTTGAATTTATCTTCCACGAAGTTTTCCATCTTAGGATCCAGCGCCTTGAAGAAATCCTTGGACGGGAAGCCTGTCTCATGGTTATAGAACATCTTGAATCCGGCTGTACATGCGGAGGTGGTTAATTCGTCTGTCATCTCCCAGAGAATCCAGTCCATTGCCTCCATAAAATAATCTGCTTTCTCATATACTTCCGGGGCATGATGTAATGTTTCGAGAATCTTCGGGATCGTCCATTCACTGGAGACCTTTCCACCGTACATATCCATAAAGGATTCATTTCTCTCTCTGGCAACCTTGTCGATGAATACTGCTTCCGGCTCTGCTCCATGATGTTTCCACAGTTTTACATAAGCGTGTTTCTCATGAGCGAACTCTGCGGTCATGCTCAGAGGTGTTTTGTCTTTTTTAACAGGCATGATGGTGGCAGATGTAAAGTCTACACCGATACCGATGATCTCTTCAGGCAGAGCCTTGCTTTCTTTCATCACACCACGGACAACCGTAATCAATCCTTCCAGGTAATCACTGGGATCCTGGAGAGACCATGCCGGTGGCAGGGGTTCACCGGTAGGGATATGTGTTTCCATACAGGCATGGGGATATTCGTAAACACTCTGCGCGATTTCCGTTCCGTCTGCGATGTCCACCAGAAGTGCCCTTACTGATAATGTACCGTAATCCAATCCGATAGCATATTTTTTCATTGTGTACCTCCTTATTATTTCCTTCATTATAGTTTATGTTAACATTAATTATTTTGTTCTGAAATATTCTACCATGCGTTTTCCGTATTCCTCGGAAAGACCAAGGTCCCAGATCATCTGCAGAACAGTGAATCTTGCACGTACTTCCTTAGCGTAGATCACGCAGTCTCTGACTTCTTCTTCATCCACATCGATCTGTGCCGGTGCGATGGGGGCATCCAGGGAAGCCAGGAGTGCTTCCATCTCCTCGGTTGCCGGAAGATCTTCTTTGATGGTCTTGCAGATAGCCGGCCAGTTTTCTTTCATATATGCAATACGTACATCTCTCTGAGCCACGTCGTTCTTCTGAGAAGCTTCTTCCACTGCGATGATACCGTCTGCAGCAACTTCGAAGCAACGGTGAATGTTCTCAGTCCAGGCATCTTTATCAAATACTCTCGCCTTGGCAGCGTCAAAATCAACTGCCTCTTCAGCCAGCATGTGGTACAGCTTTAATGCTACGATGGTGCCGACACCTACCTGGGTTCCGTGAAGTGCGGGGGTCTTTCCGTGCATCAGAGCGCGCATCTCCCAGAAGTGAGAAAAATGATGCTCACAGCCGGAAGCAGGTCTGGAGTTGCCTACGAAACTCATGGCGATACCGGTAAGAACCAGGGCCTCAGTCACAGCCTTGATAGCTACGGGATCTCTTTCCTGTACCTTTTTGCTGTATTCCATCACGGTGCTGATGGCGGTCCGGACCATATCCACTACTTCTTCACAGTAGTATTCCCCGTTGATCATACGGGACATCTTCCAGTCCAGAAGACAGGTGTATTTACCAAGAGTATCTCCAAGACCGGCAGCAATCAGTCTCATCGGTGCATTTGCAAGGACCTCTGTATCACCGATTACGGCAACCGGACCCTGGCAGTCCACGGTGGTCTTCACATGGTGAAGCATGAGAGCGGAACCGATGGAAACAAATCCATCCATGGAAGGAGCCGTTGCGTAGATGATATAGTCAAGGCCCATACGGAAACTAATGAGTTTACACAGGTCGTTCAGTGTGCCGGAGCCCACACCCAGGATCAGATCTGTTCCGGGAGTTACTGCCACCAGGATTTCTCCGATGACCTGCTCGTTTGGAACTACCTCTTCATAGTCCAGGATAACTTTGCCATACTCGATACCGGCTTTCTCCAGTTCTGCAGCAGCAGCTTCCCCGGCAGCTTTCCAGGTATTGATGTCTGCTACGATAAAGGGTTTCTTATATCCGAGTTCTGCGATGTGTGTCGGAAGACGTTTTACAGCATCCTTGTCGATGTCGATTCTCTTTACGGATGAAAAATGGGTGTGTCCACAGGAGCAGTTGATCTCTTTGCTTACATAGGAATTCAGATTTAATGCTTTGCTCATTTCAGTACCTCCAAGTCGTTTTATGTTTGTGTCAGGTTTTTGTTCGTTTGCTTTGATACCTCCATTATAAGGGCTGAAATGAAACTGTCAACCGGCCTGGATTGACATGATTACTAATCGTTTTGATAAATTTAACTAATCAAAAAAATGATTAATTATCGTAAGAAAAAAATACTCTGACTTCCAATCAATTATCTATTCATTTTGATTAGTAATCAGAGTATTTCAATTATCTGCCTAAGTCAGATAAAAAATATATTAAATTTTTGTTAAATAATTTCCTTCAGCACAGAGATGGTTCTACGCAGTCCGGCGGTGATATCATAGGCCGGTTTCCAGCCCAGAGCTTTCAGCTTGCTACCGTCCAGTCTTGCCTTGGTGGCAGTGGAATAGCCGGATGCTTCCACGGCATCAGGAAGTTCAAAAACAACCTGTTTCCCGGCAGTCTCGGCGATGATGGCAGCCAGATCTTTCAGCATGATATCAGAGCTCACATCCGCGATATTGTAAGCTTCTCCGCTCTCGCCACAGAGAAGTACGGTCAGAAGACCGCTGACGGCATCTGCCATGTAAGTGTAACTGAAATACTGGGTACCTGTAGATTTCAGTACGATATCCTCCCCGGCAACTCCTTTACGGATGAACTGACTGATGGCCTTGGTATCACTCATGAGCATGGTGGGACCATAGGACCTGGTCAGACGGGGGATTACGATATCCAGTCCCTTCTGAGCCTTATAAGCCTGGCATAATGCTTCACCGCAGCGTTTACTCTCCGGATAGCCGGCTCTCATGGTGTTGCAGTTGATATATCCACAGTAATCCTCGGTGAACATCTCCACATCCCCACGGTTTTCCCCATATACCTCGTTGGAGGAGGAGAAGGCAAACCGGCAGGCTTCATGGGCAACCGCGAAGTCCAGCATATTGGTCAGGCCGATGATGTTGGTGGTGATGGTTCCGATGGGATCGGTAGCATACTGCATGGGATGGGTGTTGGAAGCCAGATGAAGGATATAGTCCACTTTCCCAAGATCATCCCTGACAAAAGGAAGGTTGATATCGTAGGCGATAAACTGCAGGTATGGATTGCCCTGCCATCTGACAAAACGCTTTGCGGCTCTCTCCGCATTCCTGCTAAGAGCATAGACCGTACAGCCCAGACCTTCCTCGTTCTTCTTCATCATGACATCCACCAGAAAGCTACCCACCAGGCCGGTGGCACCGGAGATGAGGACGGATTTGCCCTGCAGTTTGTCCCAGGGCAGATCCAGCATTGCTACCATATTTACATCATCAAGATACATGGAATTGTCATATAAAGTCATAGTATTTCCTCCAAAATGCTTTTCCCCATGGGGAAGAGCACTTTATTATATCTATTTCAGCCAGTTATCCTTATCGGATTTCAGATAGGCTTTAAACATCTCCAGGTCATCCTTGGTGGTGAGCTTGATGTTTTTATCCGAACCGGCTGCAAAATACAGTCTCTCTCCCAACTCTACCATCATGGTGTTGGTGTAGGAGGAACCATAGATGCCGATTTCTTTTTCGAAGGCCTCATGATATGCCCAATCCAGCTTGCCAAACTTATATGCCTGAGGGGTGGATACCCTTCGAAGGGTTTCTCTTGGAATAAATTGCACGGTGCTGATCTCATCGTCAATGACGAAGATCTGCTCATTATATGGCATGGAGGTCACGCCATTGCCGTATTGATTACATTTGATGATGATATCGGAAAGAACCGTTTCATCTACCAGAGGACGGATTCCATCATGGATGATGATGTTGTCATCGTCCGAGCAGATGCCCTCCAGATTATAGACACCGTTGCGGATGGATTCCTGACCGGAATTACCGCCGGATACGATCCATTTCAGCTTGGTAATGTTAAATTGCTTTGCATAAGCCCAGACAATATCATGCCAACCGTCGATGCAAACAACTTCAATGGCATCAATCTGAGGATGTTTCTGAAATCCCTCCAGAGTGTAGATAAGGACGGGTTTATCGTAAACGTTGATAAACTGTTTAGGGATATCCTGTCCCATTCTGCTTCCGGATCCGCCTGCGATAATGATTGCTACATTCATGCTATATCCTCCTTTTTCCTTAATCCAGTTTGATACCGGCTAAAAGTGCGGCCAGGTCTGTGGTTGCTTCTCCTTCATCTTTATAAGTAATCTGAGGCTCATCAATCTTTCTGGCGGGAGCGTAATCTTCCAAAGCCTTCATGCTCAGACTGATCTTCCCTTCCTCCACTTTCAGAACCTTAACCTTTACTTCCTGTCCCGGTTTCAGTACTTCGCCGGGAGATTCGATACGCTTCTGGGCAATCTGGGAGATGTGTACCAGACCATTGATGCCATCGCCAAGATCGATAAAAGCACCATATGGCATGAGCTTTTCCACCTTACCTTCAAGGATTGCACCTTTTTGGATGGAATTGATCTTGCGTTCCCTTTCTTCCTCCCGTCTGGCTTTTAATAATTCCCGGACGGAAAGGACCAAACGATTCTTAACTTCGTCCACAGTGATGACTTTTGCTTCCACGGTTTTTCCAAGGTACTCATTGGTGTCCTCCACATAACCCAGGGCCAGGTGAGAAGCCGGGATAAATCCTCTGAGACCTTCCACGTAAGTGATGACACCCTTATTCACGATACCGCCGACCTTGACAGTGAGGGGTGTTCCCTCTTCCAGGTATCTGCGGCAGGCATCCCAGGCCAGGGAACGGGTAGCATTCTTAACGGAGAGGGCGACATTACCCTGCCCGTCATCCGTTGTAATCACTTCTGCTGTGACAGGATCCCCGGCTTTAATATTATGCATGTTGAATGAAGGATCATCGCTGAAATCACTTCTCTTAACAATCCCCTGAATGTGATAATTAAAATCAACGTAAGCTGCATCTTCATCTACGACGGTGATGATTCCTTCAACGATATCTCCTTCATTAATAGGCCGAAGGGAAGCCTCCAGTTCTTTTTCAAAATCTGCCATAGTTTCGCTCATTTTTGTTCCTCCTGTGTAATTGCTCCACACTGATGTGAAGCGGTAATTAACTTTAATATAGCATTTATCTTGTAATTTTGCTATACTTATGTGACAGAATTCTATCCGTTTTGAACTGGGAGGGGATAAATATGCTAAGAACAGGAATCGCCAAGATGCTGACTGAGGTGGTGACCATGGAGAACACTGCAAAAACACTGGGCAGCGGGAGCCTGCTGGTTTATGGATCGCCGGCCATGCTGACCCTGGTGGAGAAGACGGCAGTAGCTCTGCTGGAGGGACACCTGGAGGAAGGTATGACCTCCGTAGGAACCAAATTGAACGTCGATCATATCGCCCCCACCCCGGTGGGCGGTAAAATCTCCTGCGCCGTTACATTAAAAGAGATTGATCGGAGAAAGCTGGTGTTTGGCGTGCTGGTGGAAGACCAGACCGGCATCATCGGAAAGGGAATCCATGAGAGGTTCCTGGTGGATGCCGACAGTTTTCAGGCTAAGGCAGATGCCAGACTAATGTACCCGGAAGATGATGATTGGGACGATGATTGAGAGTATATAATTATATGAGATTGAATAAATATTTAAGTGATGCCGGTTTCTGTTCCAGAAGGCAGGCAGACCGCCTGGTGGAAGAGGGCCGTGTTCAGGTGGATGGCCGGGTGGCTGCTCTGGGTGAACAGGTGGAGGAAGGCCAGATGGTCTGTGTGGATGGGAAAGAAATCAGACCATACCGAAAGAAGATTGTCCTGGCATTTCACAAGCCCAGGGGCATCGTCTGCACCACCGAGAAGAGAGAAAAAAATAATATCATAGACTATATCCGTTATCCCCAGAGAATCTATCCGGTGGGAAGACTGGATAAGGATTCGGAAGGACTCATCCTCCTTACCAACGACGGTGAGTTGATGAATGAGATTCTTCGTGCCCGGAATTACCATGAGAAAGAGTATGAAGTCAGGGTAGACCGGCCTGTCACAAAGGAATTTCTGGAGAAGATGTCCCGGGGAGTAGAGATCCTGGACACAGTGACCAGGCCCTGCCAGGTATATCAGACCGGGGTCTGTTCTTTCCGTATCATACTGACCCAGGGATTAAACCGGCAGATCCGGCGTATGTGTGAAGCCCTGGGATACCGAGTTAGACATCTGCGCCGTTACCGGATTATGAATATCCACCTGGGAGACCTGGAATCCGGAAAGTACCGTGAATTAACGGATCAGGAATACAGGGAATTACAGCGCCTGATTGGAGGAACAAAATCGAGGAAGGGGAAGAGAGGAGGTTCCGGATCATGACTAAGAAAGAGCGTATCATGGAGCTGACGGTTAAGCTGGATGAGGCAGCAAGGGCCTACTATCAGGAGGACAGGGAAATCATGTCCAACTTTGAGTATGATGCCCTCTATGATGAACTCCTGGCATTAGAGAAAGAGACAGGCATCGTCATGGCCGGCAGCCCCACCAACAAAGTGGGTTATGAAATACTTAGTCAGCTGGAGAAGGTGGACCACGAATCCCCCATGCTGTCCCTGGATAAAACCAAGAGTCCCGAGGACCTTAGTTCCTGGCTTGGAGACCAGAAAGGCATGCTCTCCTGGAAGATGGACGGACTTACCGTTGTCCTGACCTACCGTGGCGGGGTATTGTATCAGGCCGTCACCCGGGGAAACGGAACCACAGGGGAAGTAATCACCAATAATGCCCGGGTATTTAAGAATCTTCCTTCCCGGATTCCCTGGGAAGGAGAGGTAGTCCTTAGGGGGGAGGCCATCATTCATTATTCTGATTTTGAAAAGATTAATGCCTCCATAGAGGATGTGGAAGCCCGCTATAAGAATCCCAGAAATCTATGCAGCGGTTCGGTCCGCCAGTTAAATAATGAAATAACAGCAAAAAGAAATGTATATTTCTATGCTTTTGGCCTGGTTAGCGCCCAGGGGAGAGAAGAAAAGAACTCTGTGGAGGAAAACATGCTCTGGCTGGAAGAGATGGGATTCACCATCGTTCCTTATGTCATGGTGACACGGGAGAATATCCTGGAGGAAATCCGGACATTTTCAGAGACGATTAGGCAAAATGACTTCCCCAGCGACGGGCTGGTGCTGATCTATGACGACATCGCCTACGGGATCAGCCTGGGGAGAACCGCCAAGTTTCCGCGAAATGCCATCGCTTTTAAATGGGCGGATGAGGAGGCGGAAACCAGCCTGATCCGGATCGAGTGGAGTCCCTCCAGAACAGGCCTGATCAATCCTGTGGCCATCTTTGAACCGGTGGAACTGGAAGGGACCACAGTAAGCAGGGCCAGCCTTCATAATCTGAGTATTATTGAGAACCTTGCCCTGGGGGAGCATGACAGGATCAAGGTATATAAGGCGAATATGATTATCCCTCAGATTTCGGAAAACCTCACCAGGAGCGGGGGATATCCGGTGGCTGATCACTGTCCTGCCTGTGGCAGCCTGACAGAGATCCGCATGGAAAATGGTGTGAAGACGCTGTATTGTCCCAACCCCTTCTGCAGTGCCAAGAAAATCAAGCTGCTGACCCATTTTGTTGGGAGGGATGCCATGAATATCGACGGCTTGTCCGAGGCAACCCTTACCAAGATGGCCGACCGTGGCTTTATCGAAGAGCTGTACGATATCTATCGTCTGGACCGGTACCAGGAGGAGATCGTCGGGATGGAAGGATTTGGTGTCAAATCTTATCAGAACCTGATACAATCCATAGAAAAATCCCGTAAAACCCAGTTATTCCGATTTGTGAACAGTCTGGGAATCCCCAACATCGGGGAGGCCAATGCCAAGCTGCTCTGCAATCATTTTGGGAATTCCCTGGATGCTCTCCGGCAGGCAAAGGTGGAAGAGATGGTGCAGATCGAAGGTATCGGGGAAGTTATCGCAAGGAGCGTGGAGGATTATTTCTCCAATGAACATAATGAGAAGGTAATCGATGGCCTGCTCGAATACATCAGTTTCGAGAAATCGGAAGCTGCCCCGGCAGAGGAGAAATCTCTGGAAGGCAGAACCTTTGTCATCACGGGAAATGTGAATCATTTCAAAAACCGGAAAGAACTGAAAGAAAAGATTGAGAGCCTGGGAGGAAAGGTGACAGGGTCTGTCACTGGCAAGACCGATTATCTGATTAATAATGATAAGATGTCCTCCTCCTCCAAGAATAAAAAAGCCAAGGAACTGGGGATCTCTATCATTAGCGAGGAAGATTTCCTGGGGATGATCTGATTGTATCCATATGTGTGGGAAAATCACGTTATGAGATCGTTTTTTGACTATGGATTTTCCGCTTCCTGTGATATAATGAAGCATTGAAAACAGTGAATTAAAGGAGAGAAAACCTTATGCCGATTCGTATCGATGGTAATTTACCGGTAAAGAAGATACTGGAAGATGAGAATATCTTCGTTATGGACTATGAACGCTCTTTAAGGCAGGACATCCGTCCTCTTGAGATCGTAATATTAAATCTGATGCCTACAAAACAGGAGACAGAGCTCCAATTGCTTCGCAGCCTGGCCAACACCCCTCTGCAGGTAGATGTGATCTTCCTGAAGGCTGCCACCCATGAATATGCTTATAAAAATGAGTCAGAAGATCATCTGCAGACCTTCTACCAGGTGTGGGATGAGATCAAAGACCAATACTTTGACGGCATGATCATCACAGGAGCGCCTGTGGAGAAGATGGATTTTGAGGAAGTGGATTACTGGGAGGAACTGGTACAGATCATGGAGTGGTCCCGCAAACACGTCACTTCTACTTTCCATATCTGCTGGGCTGCCCAGGCAGGTCTCCATTATCACTACGGAGTAAGGAAATTCGACCTTCCGGAGAAACTTACCGGAATATTTGATCATTATACCGTTCACAGAAAAACCCCTTTGGTGAGAGGATTCGATGATATCTTTAAAGCTCCGCACTCCCGTTATACAGGGATCGTGAGAGAGGATGTGGAGAACAATGAGAATCTGACCATTCAGGCAGATTCTGAAATTGCCGGGCCATTTATTATCACTGCAAAAGGAGGCCGTCAAATCTTCGTGACGGGACATCCTGAGTACGACGTCATGTCCCTTGATGGGGAATACCGCCGGGATACTGCCAAGAAACTGGACGTAATCCCTTTCCCCGTAGGATATTACAAAAACGACGATCCCAATCAGGGACCCGTCAAGTCCTGGCGCTGTCACGCCAACACTCTTTATACCAACTGGCTGAATTATTACGTTTATCAGATGACTCCGTACATCCGGGAAGAAATCGAAGATATGGAATAATTAAAACCGTGCAATAAAGAAAAGGATCCCCTGTGATTGAGTCAAATCACAGGGGATTCTTTTTATAATGTCAGGATATCAAAATTAGAAGTTCTCTACATATTCTTTGTAGCAGCATCCATGTTTCTCTGGCGCAGAGCTTTAAGGATAGAAGTACCTTCACCGCCGGAAGGAGCTGCCGAACCTTGCTCGGATGCTTTCCATTTGTCTATATATTTTCTGGAGATATCACTGATCCCCAGACCGTTTCCAAAATAGATTTTATTCGGATCTTTCTGAAAGGGCGGATTGCTGAACTGCAGATTGCTGCCTGCCTTCTCCAGATCTTTTTTTCTCATTTCCTCAAGAATTGAACTCATAGCCACACTCCTCTTCTTATTAAAATCGTGCACAGTATTATCTGAGATTATTATAAAGCATTTTGACCGGGACAGTTTATTCTAAACTGTCGTCTCACTTGGAATAATTTGATTTCTTTTCTTTTTCTAGGGAGAGGGAACTGATCTTGATATCGATTGACAAGAAGAATGGGGAAAATATATAATTTTTGGTAGAATAATATCGTACAGGGATATAATTAAGGATTTTTAAATAATGAGAAGAAGAAAAATAAAAGGAACCTTATGGATCCTGTTCCTGGTGGTTGCCTTTTCTGTGATAGCAGGATGCTTTGGATATTATTATTTGTCGGACAGGTACAGTACGATCTCTGAGACAGCTGATTCGGTAAATGATTCAGGGAATCTTCCCCCTGAACCTACAGAGGATATTATAAGAATAGAAGAAACGATCCCCTCTTACAGCGGGCCGCCCTACGTGGAGTTAAACGGGAATCGCCCCTCTTTCACTGAGGAAGATCTCACGACGAAAGTGTTTGAAAAGTATAGTCAACTGGATGCCCTGGGACGGTGCGGAACAGCTTATGCTAACGTATGTCCCGAGACTATGCCCATTGAGGAGAGGGGGCCCATCGGGGAAGTTCATCCCAGCGGCTGGCAGCTGGTTAATTATCACGAATTGGTGGAAGGAAA
>JBGVCE010000367.1:0-4704 GCA_045226235.1 Anaerobutyricum sp. | reverse complement strand
ATGCTCCTTGATAACATGCTCGAGTGCATCCCAGACATCGTCGTCCGGTCTGTCAACCTTCTTGCGGGCAGACTTGATATTCTGAATCTTGCCCATATCGACAAGACGCTTTAAGATGAACGGCTTGAAGAGCTCCAGTGCCATTTCCTTCGGGAGACCGCACTGATAGATCTTCAGTTCCGGTCCTACCACGATAACGGAACGACCTGAATAGTCCACACGTTTTCCGAGAAGGTTCTGACGGAAACGTCCCTGTTTTCCCTTCAGCATGTCAGAGAGAGACTTCAAAGCACGGTTTCCAGGTCCGGTTACCGCTCTTCCTCTACGGCCGTTATCAATCAATGCATCTACGGCTTCCTGAAGCATACGCTTCTCATTGCGGACGATGATGTCCGGAGCGCCGAGATCCAACAGTCGTTTTAAACGGTTGTTTCTATTGATAATTCTACGGTACAGATCATTAAGGTCCGAAGTAGCAAAACGTCCACCGTCCAGCTGAACCATAGGACGAATATCCGGCGGGATAACCGGGATGGCATCCAGGATCATCCACTCCGGCTTATTGTCGGAGAGGCGGAAAGCTTCCACAACCTCCAGGCGCTTGATATTTCTGGCCTTCTTCTGGCCGCTGGCGCTCTTCAGGCTCTCCTTAAGCTCTGCGGATTCTGCTTCAAGATCTGTATCATGAAGCAATTCTTTGATGGCTTCCGCACCCATACCTACACGGAAAGAACCGATATCCTCCCCGTTGTTGCGGTAATCTTCACAGATGCGGCGATATTCTGTATCAGACAGGATGTCCTTAACATTAAACGCGGTCTTACCGGGATCCAGCACGACGAAGGAGGCGAAGTATAATACTTTCTCCAGATCCTTCGGTGACATATCCAGGATCAGGCCCATACGGCTGGGAATCCCTTTAAAATACCAGATGTGAGAAACCGGGGCAGCCAGTTCGATATGCCCCATACGCTCACGTCTGACATTAGCCTTTGTGACCTCTACACCACACTTGTCACAGACAACCCCTTTGTAACGAATCTTCTTATATTTACCACAGTGGCACTCCCAGTCCTTGCTGGGTCCAAAAATTCTCTCACAGAAAAGACCGTCTTTTTCCGGCTTTAATGTTCGATAATTAATGGTTTCCGGTTTTTTTACTTCGCCACGGGACCATTTACGGATCATCTCCGGAGAAGCCAATCCAATCTTGATCTTATCAAAGTTAATTGACTGTTCCGCTGCTTGATTATTCATATCAGACATAAATTACTCCCTTCTGCAGTTTAAAAATCAGAATCATCGGGGATATCCACCGGCATGCTACCGAACATATCCTCAAAATCACCGGAAGTTTCCTCTTCAAGAGTCCTCTCCCCGTAACCGCTCTTACTAAACTCATCCTGATCCTTATAGTTATTATCATCCGGGCTGCTGGCAATAACAGAAGCCAGGGAAGTATCGATGGTATCGGATCCTTCCTGGATCTCAACTTCTGTCATATCCTCTCTCAGGACTCTTACATCCAGTGCAAGTGACTGGAATTCCTTAAGAAGTACCTTGAAGGATTCCGGTATACCCGGTTCAGGAATGTTCTCACCTTTGATGATGGCCTCGTAGGTCTTCACACGGCCCACCACGTCATCCGACTTCACGGTAAGGATCTCCTGCAGAGTATAAGATGCGCCATAAGCCTCCAGGGCCCACACCTCCATCTCACCGAATCTCTGACCGCCGAACTGTGCTTTACCACCCAGCGGCTGCTGTGTGACGAGAGAATAAGGGCCTGTGGAACGGGCATGAATCTTATCATCTACCAGATGGTGGAGCTTCAGATAATGCATGAAACCGATGGTAACAGGGGAGTCGAATTCCTCTCCGGTACGCCCGTCACGGAGGGTCACCTTACCGGTCTTATCGATAGGAACTCCTTTCCACTCTTCCCTGTGATCCAGGTTCTCATGGAGATATTCCATGATGTCATCATTTACTTTATCTCCCCAGATCTCTGAGAACTCTTCCCAGCTCTTGTTGGCATAATCATTTGCCATCTCCAGAGTATCCATGATGTCGTGCTCATTGGCACCGTTGAATACCGGGGTAGCAACGTTGAACCCTAATACCTTGGATGCAAGACTCAGGTGAATCTCAAGAACCTGCCCGATATTCATACGGGAAGGAACACCCAGAGGATTCAGTACGATGTCCAACGGACGTCCGTTTGGAAGGAAAGGCATATCTTCCACAGGAAGAATACGGGAAACAACACCCTTGTTGCCGTGACGGCCGGCCATCTTATCCCCAACGGAAATCTTACGTTTCTGGGCAATATAAACCCTGACGGATTTATTAACTGTTGGCGGCAGTTCATCATGGTTCTCCCTGGTAAATACCTTGGTATCCATGACGACACCGTAAGCGCCGTGAGGTACACGCAGAGATGTGTCACGTACCTCTCTTGCTTTCTCGCCGAAAATGGCGCGAAGAAGTCTCTCTTCCGCTGTCAGCTCCGTCTCACCCTTCGGTGTAACCTTACCAACCAGGATATCTCCTGCGTGAACTTCCGCACCCACACGGATGATACCATTCTCATCCAGGTCTTTCAGCATATCTTCACTGAGGCCGGCAAGATCTCTTGTGATCTCTTCCTGACCCAGTTTGGTATCTCTGGCTTCCGCCTCATACTCTTCGATATGGACGGATGTATATACGTCATACTGTACGAGTTTTTCACTTAAAAGAACCGCATCCTCGTAATTATAACCTTCCCAGGTCATGAAACCGATCAACGGGTTCTTGCCAAGAGCCATCTCGCCTCCGCAGGTAGAAGCGCCATCAGCCAGGATATCTCCCACTTCAACGCGTTCACCCTTTGTGACGATAGGCTTCTGGTTCATACAGTTACCCTGATTACTTCTTGCAAATTTAATGACATGGTAAGTATCAACGATTCCATCATCCCTGCGGACAATGATCTCCTTGCTGGTGGAGTACTCCACCGTACCGGCATGGTGGCAAATGATACATACACCGGAGTCTCTGGCGGCTTTTGCTTCCATTCCGGTACCCACTACCGGCACCTCTGTCTTAAGCAAAGGAACGGCCTGACGCTGCATGTTGGAACCCATCAGGGCACGGTTGGCATCGTCATTCTCCAGGAAAGGAATCATGGAAGTAGCCACAGAGAATACCATCTTCGGAGATACATCCATGTAATCAATCCGGGATTTGGGGAACTCGGAGGTCTCATCTCTGAAACGTCCGGAAACGTTATTATGGATGAAATGGCCTTCCTCATCCAACGGCTCGTTGGCCTGTGCCACTGTGTATTCATCTTCCTCATCCGCTGTCATGTATTTAACTTCATCCGTAACCACAGGATTAGCCGGATCAGTCTTATCTACCTTGCGGTAAGGTGCCTCGATAAAGCCATACTCATTAATCCTTGCGTAAGTTGCAAGGGAGTTGATCAAACCGATGTTAGGACCTTCAGGGGTCTCGATGGGGCACATTCTGCCATAATGGGAGTAATGAACGTCACGGACCTCGAAACCGGCACGGTCTCTGGAAAGACCACCGGGTCCCAAAGCGGACAGTCTTCTCTTATGAGTCAGCTCGGAAAGCGGGTTGTTATGATCCATAAACTGGGATAACTGAGAGCTTCCGAAGAATTCTTTTACCGCTGCTGTAACAGGTTTAATATTGATGAGGGTCTGAGGGGAGATAGACTCAAGATCCTGTGTGGTCATTCTTTCCCTGACCACTCTCTCAAGTCTGGACAGACCGATACGATACTGATTCTGGAGCAGCTCACCAACCGCACGGATACGGCGATTGCCCAGGTGGTCGATATCGTCATCATTTCCAATGCCATATTCCAGATGGATATTATAGTTGATGGAAGCTAAAATATCATCTTTCGTAATGTGTTTCGGGATCAAATCACTGATGCTGCTTCTGATGGCGGCTTTGATCTCATCTATCTCATCATTTTCTTCTAAAATTTTCTCAAGGGCTGGATAATATACTAATTCTGTAACACCGACTTCTTTTGGATCAATGTCCAGATACTCTCTGAGGTCAACCATCATGCTGGAGAGTACCTTCACGTTCTTCTCTTCCGTGGCGATATAGACATAAGAAACCGCCTTGTTCTGGATCTGGTCTGCCTCGTCCTTGGTCAGCTTATGTCCTGCTGTAAAGAGAACCTCACCTGTGGAGGGATCCACAACATCTTCACCAAGCCTACGTCCTGCGATACGGTTGCGGAACATAAGTTTCTTATTAAATTTATAACGGCCTACCTTAGCCAGATCATAACGTCTTGCATCGAAGAACATTCCGTTGATCAGACTCTCTGCGCTGTCCACAGATAATGGTTCGCCGGGACGGATCTTCTCATAAAGTTTTTTAAGACCTTCATGATAATTCGTGGCGGTGTCCTTCTCAAAAGTCTTTAAGATCTTCGGCTCCTCACCGAACAAATCTATGATCTCAGCGTTGGTCCCTACTCCGAGAGAACGGATTAATACGGTAACCGGTACTTTTCTGGTACGGTCTACACGGACGTAAAATACGTCATTGGAATCTGTCTCATACTCAAGCCAGGCACCCCTGTTGGGGATGACGGTACAGGAGAATAATCTCTTGCCGGTCTTATCATGGCTGATTCCGTAGTAGATACCAGGGGAACGAACAAGCTGG
>JBGVCE010000366.1:0-7920 GCA_045226235.1 Anaerobutyricum sp. | reverse complement strand
TGCAGTTTATTCATTCTTCTCCGCTCTCCTTTTACGATGAAAAGTATACTGATTATAGATAGATTCTACACTATTTTATCAACGTATTATCAATATAATTATTCTGAAACTGATTTAGCATCAATTGAACTTAATCATAATTTATAGTATATTTAACATATAAACTAAAATTGTATTATAAATTAAACAAAGAAAGGCAGCTATCTCATGGATTAATGAGATAGCTGCTTTTCTAAAGTACAATTAAAGGGTCAGCTCATGCACCCTCAACACAAGTTCCTCTAAATCTGCCGTGGTGTGTCTGATCATTATCTTGACTTCATCTTCACTCCCCTGGTCCGTTGTTGCAAGGAGAAAAAGAAAACGTATCGCTGATATGATTCGGATTTTATCCAGGGCAGTTGATAAGACGGCTTTATCCGAGGTGGCAAAATAATATTCCGTAAGCTTCTCCCACACGAAACAGGCCATATCCTCATCGATACCGAAAAACTCCATGCTGTCTTCAGGATTATCCCTGTTGAATTCACGATAAACACAGTATATACTTCCCAGATCGAAGACCGGGTTTCCCTCATTCAAGGTATCCATGTCGATCAGCATGGGGCCTTCTTTGGTCAGCATGATATTTTTCATATGGAAATCACCATGCACTACATGATGATCTTCCGGCATCTTCTCAAAAAGTGCTTTGATTCGGTCATAGCATTCGTCAGATATGTATTTTCTGACGGTCTCAAGGTACCCTGCATAGGCATCCACCGCAGAGGGAAGGGCTCCCGCATCCATTGCCGTATTGTGAACCAATTTAACAAACTCTGCATATTCTCTCACAAGCTCATCCGCTTTGGAAAGGTCTGCCACCAGTATTTCATTCATGGTTTTCGCCTCAAGCAGCTCAAATACCGAACCGTAATGATTGCCGCACCGTACGGTATCATAGGAGATGGCAGTAGGAATCCCTTTTATGAAGGCTGTTCTTGCCATCTTTCTCTCATTTTCGATCATTCTGATACTGTCACTGTCGGGAGAATTATAAAGTTTTACGATCGTATCATTATCCAGACGGTATACTGTACCGAAGAATCCTTTTCCTATTACAGGACAACCCTCTACAGACACTTCACGGATTTTCTTTTTTACCTCCATTATCTCAGTAAAACCTGTCATTTCAAAAATATCGTATATTTCTAAGGATACTCCTGTAACCTGCATAGGCTTCCCTGTCTGTTTACCGATTCTCATCAGGATTCGAAGCCCTGCGCTGGAGATATAATCAAGTTCCGAAGCATCAAATATGATTTTATCTCCCTCTTGTTCCTCCAAGTCTCTGACAATCTCTTCCTCAATCATTGATGCGTTTTCCGAGTCAATCCGCCCTGACAAATGTATCATGATCATTACTCCTCCTCTGCAAACCTCGGGTTGTCATCCTCAATAGTGGTAATCTATTTCTATTCTATCACTAATCAGTCAACATTGCTTATCCTTCTTATGTTTTTGAAAGAAATATAGGATACACAAGCGAATTATTTATATTGCACTTTCAGTCAAGATATATTATACTTACTGTAGTTAGATGTAACTAATCTAAATCAGAAGAAGGAGGCTCTATATGGGATTATTTAAAAAATATATTAATCAGACCAGGAAGCCCGAAGGATTTCTGGGGGAAATGATGATCAAAGGAATGAATTCAGGTCACGCAAAACTAGCTGATTGGGGACTATCTTATCTTCACTTGGTTAATCCCCTGGAGGTGATTGACCTTGGATGTGGTGGTGGAAGAAATGCCGGGGAATTACTAAAAAGATATAGGTCTTCCCATGTGACAGCAATCGATTACTCCAACCTTTCTGTTGAGAAGGCAACAAGCTATAACAAGGAAATGATTCAGGAAGGACGCTGCACGGTAAAGCAGGGAGATGTCTCACATCTAAATCTTCCCGGAGATACTTACGATCTTGCTACAGCTTTTGAAACCATCTATTTCTGGCCTGATATTGAAGCCTGTTTTACACAGGTACAACACATACTGAAGCCTGGAGGAGTATTCATGATCTGTAATGAATCAGATGGAAATGATGCAGTCTCCCTGAAATTTGAAAAAATCATTGAAGGAATGAAGATATATACCATAGAGCAGATTGAGTCCGCCCTCCTGTCTGCCGGATTCTCAAAAGTAAGGTCATATCATCACAAATCAAAACCCTGGATTACCGTGATGGCAAAAAAATAACAATCCCTCTACAAACAAAAAACAGGAGGTTAATACAATGAAGACAGATTATAAAAACTGGATGCCAAAGGGAATGATATTAGGATTCTTAGCAGGGGCTGTCATAGCTTTACTGCTGATTCCTATATTTGGCTGCACCTCATTGATACATAATTCATTATTAAAGACGATTCTGATTATTGTTTTTACACTTACTTTTATGATCTTTGCAGGCATGTCAGGATGGAGTTTTTTATTATATAAAGCATTTGATTATAATGGGAAGCGGAAAATGTCGAAGCAGATCATTGAAGGGACAGCTTCATTAATCGATGTGCCGGAAGGGGGGACTGTGCTTGATGTTGGTTGCGGAAGTGGCGCTCTGGCGATCAGTGTTGCAAAAAAACACCCGAATGCATTTGTCATGGGAGTCGATCGCTGGGGGAAGGAATATGCTTCATTCAGCAAAAGATTATGCCAACAAAACGCTGAAGCAGAGGGCGTATCAAACATTCGTTTCCAAAAGGGAGACGCCACACACCTGGATTTTCAGGATGAGACCTTCGATGCTGTGACAAGCAATTATGTCTATCACAATATCCCTGCCAAAAACCGTCAGGATCTATTACTGGAAACCCTGCGGACGTTAAAAAAAGGAGGCTCTTTTGCCATCCATGACATCTTTTCCGTGTCCAAATATGGAGATATGCAAGGTTTTATTGACAAACTCAGAAGCATGGGATATCAGGAGATAAATCTGATCAGTACAACAGACGGAATGTTTATGAGCAGAACAGAAGCCACCTGGATGGCCTTATCCGGCTCAGCCCTGCTTACCGGAAGAAAATAAAGATTAACAGGAGAAAAAATATGACTACGAAGGATTATAAGACACTATCAATCCGCGAATTCACAAAAGCGGCTAAAGTCTATGAAACCAATCAGGCAGGGATTTACCGGATGTGTAGGAAAGACTACCCGGATGTACTGGAGGAGCTGGAAAAGGAGCCTTTTAATGACTTGCTTGACTGTGGCTGTGGAACGGCACCCATGCTCACATTGCTCCACAAAAAATATCCGGAAAAACACTATACAGGAATTGATCTGACCCCAAAGATGATCGAAGTCGCCAGGTCTAAAAAAATGGCCGGAGTGGAACTCGTGGTTGGTGATTGTGAAAACCTTCCGTTTGCTGATGATTCCTACGATGTGGTAATCTGCTGTCAGAGTTTCCATCACTATCCGAACGTACAGAATTTTTTCAACAGTGTATATCGTGTTTTGCGTCCCGGCGGACGTCTGATCCTTCGGGACATGACTATGGATACTGCCGCAGTACGCTGGTTCTGTAATCATATCGAACTTCCCCTTGTAAATCTGCTTGGACATGGCGATGTCCGGGTCTATGGCAGGGATGACGTAAATCGTCTCTGCAAAAAGGCAGGGCTTAAAATGGAACTATTTGAAAAACGAGGTTTCTGCCGCTTACATTGCGTGGCCAGAAAATCCTGAGTTGTCGATTTTAATAACCATATCTTTTGTTCTTAAGATATCGCTTTCCGTGGACAGAGAAAATATGGAATGGTAAAATGAATTAATATACTGTTAATATCTCTGAATAATTAAGAGAAAACAGATGATACACGAAAGGATATCTCTCAAAATGGGGATGTTTTATCTTGTGTTTGCCATTCTGAGCAGTTCCTGCATGGCAATCACTCTGAAAATATTTCATATACAACAGGGAAATCGTTACGGTATAATATTGGGAAATTATATCATATGTATTCTTCTCTCCTGGTTCATGTTGCCTGACCACAAGTTGCTTTTCCATTGTAATTCGGAAACCATTTTATGTGGTATTCTGGGAGGATTTTTCTTTGTTCTGGGATTGGTACTGATGCAGAGCAGCATCGAGAAGAATGGCGCCATATTGACGACCGCATTTGCGAAGCTGGGGATAATGATCCCGACACTTCTCAGCATTCTTATCTTCGGAGAGAGGCCATCTGTTCGGCAGACTGCCGGTATATTGCTGGCAGCGGCAGCTCTGATCTGTATCTATTCAAGGGACGACGAGTCTGAATCGCTGCCACAGATCAGGTCCTTTTCCCCTGTATTGCTGATTCTGGTGATGTTTGGAAATGGTAGCGGTGATTTTCTGGCAAAAATATTCGAACGAGTTGGAGAGCGGGCGCAGGACACATTGTATTTTTTCATTCTTTTTGTTACTGCGGCTTTACTGACAGCGATCCTGGTCATCCATGAATCCAAGAAAACAGGAAAAAAAGTGCTGCTTCGGGATTTTTTGGCCGGAAGCTGTGTTGGAATCCCTAATTATTTCTCTTCCATCCTTCTTCTGGCAGCACTGGTGAGGCTTCCTGCTGTTATAGTGTATCCCGGTTTCAGTATTGGTACAATCCTGCTTGTTGCTGTGTTCAGCAGTGTAGTCTTTCATGAACGTCTGACAAGACGGTCAAAAGCCGGTCTTCTGCTGATTATGATCTCCCTTATCCTGCTGAATCTTTAAAATAAAAAGCCTGAGACTGTATAGATTACAAGTCTCAGGCTTAACTATAGTATTATCACGTAAGAGGCCGGAAAAACTTACATCATTCCCAGATATCCACGTCACCGGTCTCGCCGTTCTCCAGCACATAATACAGCTTATTCTCATCTACTCTGACATACACGTCAGTTGTTTTCTTTGGTACTTTGTCTGCTATATCTTCAGGAGTGATAGCTCCTCCCATGGGAGACTGGATGATAATGTTCGGAATGCCGGCTACCTTCTTTGCCGTTTCCTTCAATGTTTCCGCTGCTTTCTCTGCCGTCTCCTTGGTTATCCTGCCTGCTTTATGTGCTGTCTTTTTGACTTCAATCTCTGCAGCCACAGTGGTATCACTCTGCACTGCGTCTTCAACAGCTTCTTTCACCGTTCTTGCCGTCTTGCACGCAGTTTTCTTTACTTCGATTTCTGCGACTGTGGCAGCATCTGCCAAAGTTTTCAGCTTTTCCACAAGACTTTCCGGTATCTTACAGCTTCCCTTTTCATATTTCCCCAAAATCATGGGCGTAATATCCAGAAGCTTTGCGAATTCACTTTTGCTGAGTTTCTTTTCTTCTCTGATCTTGGTAAGTTCTGTGTTAATCATATTCTTTCCCCTTTCCTTATCTTGATTGATACAATTATATATATAATTATTTTATACGTACATGTCAACAGGTGATTTTGACACTGCACCTGCCTGATCAAAGCTGTTTTTGCAATTTGTGCTCGATAGTATCTTTAAAATCTATCTTTGAATCGGTGATTGCATTTAGCTTATCCGCAACAAACTCATCGTCCCCTTCAACGCATGGTATTGTTTTGTATTCCATTTGTATTTTCTTCTTTAGTATATTAGTTTATTATACCTTATTTTCAGCCAATGTTAAATCTACTTTTCAGTAAACAGCCTTATTATACAGAATGGATTTTGCTAAGTTCAGCATATTGTTATCCTCACAACCTGCAATTTAAGTGTCTCAAATCAAATTAATACCCCAAACTTATCCTCCAGCTTTTCGACCTACAGATCCACCTAGATATGTCGGTCAACCTTTTCCCTACTTAAAAGAACTATCGTCTCGAAAACCATATGTCTTACTAACATATCGACAATCTGGGATTTATCAATCCAGCCGCATATCAAACGCTCTCTTTGACCCCCCGTTAAAGCCCTTACCGTCATCTATGGCTCCAAAGTACTGAATGTTATCATCTGCTTCGATTTCTTTCCAGATACAAATCAGTATTCGGAATGTCTTCGTATAAACCAGAAAACAAAAATGCCATTAATTGTAAACCTCCTCTTTACACCGATTCCCATCTGTTTTTCTCCATCAGAACATCCTTCCGGTTCTCCTAAGTAAAATGGTACTACACTTACTATCTCATTTCAAATTGAAATATAGCGGACGTCCAACAAATCTGTAATTATCTGCAACAAATTTTTCCTATTTCTATTGTCTGACAGTTTTATGTATAAACAGAATTATTTTTGCAACTTTTTATATTTATTTTAGTATATGTAATCTTCCCGCATATTCCATGCGCCAGAATTCCCAATAAGCTATAATTATATTTAACAATCAAAACATCCAAATAATGTGGTAAAACAGTTTTCTCATTTGAATAATACCTTTAAGAAAACGAAGGAGGAATCTTATGTCTGATTTAATTTGTAACAGTGCGGACAAACCGCTCGAGGAGTTTCTCGAGAAATCACCTTATGATACTTCCCATCATCGTATGGTAAAACAGGCCAATAAGTGCGGATACGGGTTGAGCGGAGTCTGTTGTCGTCTGTGCTCCAACGGTCCCTGTCGTATATCACCGGCCAAACCAAAGGGCGTGTGTGGGGCAGATGCAGATACCATTGCCTGCCGTAATTTCCTGAGGTCCGTTGCCGCCGGCTCAGGCTGTTATACCCATGTAGTTGAGAATACTGCAAAAAGATTAAAAGAAGTTGCTCAAGGTTATGTAGACCGTGGAGAAAAAATACGAAACAAGGACTCCGTTGCCAGACTGGCAAATATCCTTGGAATCAACTGCAAAGGGAATTGCAATCCAGGATGTCCTTATGTCTGCGCCGAAACAGCAGTTATGATCGCAGACGCAGTTCTTGCTGATCTGAGACGCCCGATTGATGAGAAGATGGAACTGATTGAAAAGATTGCTTTACCACAGAGGCTGGAAGTATGGAAAAAACTTGGTATTATGCCTGGCGGAGCAAAAGATGAAGTATTTAATGCAGTCGTAAAGACTTCCACCAATCTGAACTCAGACCCGGTAAATATGCTGATGCACTGCCTGAGACTTGGTATCTCTACCGGTACTTATGGGCTGATTCTTACCAATCTGATGAATGATATTATCATGGGACCACCGCAGATTACCATGGATCCTGTCGGACTTGGCGTAATTGATCCGGAATATATCAATATTATGATTACCGGACATCAGCAGGCTATGTTTAATAATCTTCAGGAAAACCTGGAAAAAGATACGATTCAACGTTCCGCAAAGCTGGTAGGAGCAAAGGGTATCCGGATTGTAGGGTGTACCTGTGTAGGCCAGGATTATCAGGCACGGTCTGCCAATTACAAGAACATCTTTTCCGGGCATGCAGGCAATAACTATACCAGTGAAGCAGTGCTTCTTACAGGATGTATCGATCTGGTTCTTTCCGAATTCAACTGTACGATACCCGGTATTGAACCAATCTGTAAAGAACTGGATATCCCCATGATCTGTCTGGATGATGTGGCTAAGAAAGTTGATGCCAGACTGCTTCCATATACGGATGAAGAGAAGGAAATTATCACCGGCGAAATCATAGCAGCTGCCTTGGTCGGTTATAAGAACAGAAAAGAAAAACTTACCGGAGAAGCATCAGCTGCTGGTGTAAGCCGCGAAAATCCCATGGGATGCCACGGTTTTCAAAAGTCAATTACCGGCCTGTCAGAGCAGACACTTGTTTCAGCTCTTGGCGGAAGTCTGCAGCCTCTCATTGATGTTATCGCTTCGGGAAAGATCCAGGGTGTTGTTGCCATCGTAGGCTGTTCCAATCTGAGAGCAAAAGGGCACGACGTATTCACGGTAGAACTCGCAAAAGAGCTGATCAAAAAGGATATACTGATTCTGTCAGCGGGCTGTA
>JBGVCE010000365.1:0-7807 GCA_045226235.1 Anaerobutyricum sp. | reverse complement strand
ATGTGCGGAGCCACCACCAACAGTGATGATGGAGTCACATCCTTCTGCTTTGTACATCTCCAAACCTGAATAACAGTTCTGAATCTTTGGATTTGGTTCGACTCCTGTAAAGATTACATATTCGATACCGGCTTTTTCTAAAGAAGCAACAGACTGAGCAACTGGTCCGTTTTCCATACTTGCAAGAAAACCATCAGTAACGATCATTGGTTTATTCATACCAAGAATCTGACAACGTTCGCCCAATAATTCAACACAGTTTGGTCCCATAAAGTTAACAGATGGATTTAAAAAATCGTAATACCTCATTTTGTTTTTTCCTTTTCCAAATTCATTATTAGTTTTTGTTTACTAGGTTCCGCCCTTCCCGTTGAAGAGAATGCACCTGTTGCTGGTCATGCCTGCATCCAACGCCATTACCTATCTTCCATAAAAATACCCCCTTTCAACTTGGTCGTCACACCCCCGTATGCCGGCATGTTCCCTTACATGAACCAGACTTCGGGACATGTCGTTGAGATTGCCGCAGCGCCGTTTGCCAGCGCATTCATGACGTCTTCCTTCTCCTGGATCAGGCCTCCGCAGAGGACCGGAACCTTGCTCATGGAGCAGATCTTTCTGACCATCTTGGGAACAATGATGCCCGGAAGGATCTCGATCATATCCGGCTGGGAGTCCCGGTTCTCGCGCGACCGTCTCTCAATGCTGAAAAGCGCCAGGCTGTCTATCACGAAGTACCGCAGTACCGTCACCAGACCAATCTCCCTGGCATGTGTGATCAGATTTGCTTTCGTTGTTATGATGCCATCTGCCCTGGTGTATTTACGGATAAAGTCGATTGAAACATCCTGGGGACTAAGCCCGGTAACCAGGTCCATATGGACCATAGCGATCTTTCCCGCATCCTTCACCCTGGCAACTATGTCGGCTATGGTACAGATGTCACCGAATAAAATGAACACCGCTTCCACTTCCGAGGTCAGACAGATTTCTAGTCCTTCGTCATCCTTGACAGCTGCTATAACAGGGGCCGCTTCGATCATTTCAATAAATTCTCTTCTCATTTGATTCCTCATTTTCATAAAAAAAAGAAAACACGGTTACAATAACTGGGGACCAATTCCCCAAAATGTTATTGCCGCATTCTCTTATCTCTGGGCAAACTATATTACTTTTCGTATATAATATCACTAAATTATTGAATATGCAACACAAAAAACCGCTTTTTATGAATTTTTCTTATTAATTATATATATTGCTTTATTTTAGTCATAGTTGAGGTTAAGATAGAAAAAAACAGCAGTCTCAAATTAAAAAAGGGCGTATGAAAAACCTTTCGTTTTTTCACACGCCTCATTATATCCTTCACGGAAGGATTATTCACTTAAAAATCCTGAATAGTGGCGAACCAGCATCTGGGATTCAATCTGTTTGATGGTCTCAAGAACAACACCTGAGATAATGATGATGGATGTACCGCCGAAGGATACATTTGCTCCGAAATATCCGTTAAAGAAGATCGGGATAAATGCGATAATACATAATCCCACCGCACCGATGAAGATGACATAATTTAAAATCTTAGTCAGATAGTCAATGGTCGGTTTTCCGGGACGGATACCCGGGATGAAACCACCCTGCTTCTTCATGTTATTTGCGATCTCCATCGGGTTGAAGGTGATGGAGGTATAGAAATATGCAAATAATACGATAAGCAGCAGATAGACGATCAAACCGATGGAAAGGATCGGTTTGTCCGGATTGCACCAGTTGGACTGGCTCATGGCATCCAGGATCGTCCCTGCGATTCCTGTGGGATTTACTCCCATAAGCTGTTTAATCACTATCGGGAACTGCAGTAAAGAAGAAGCGAAGATAACCGGGATTACGTTGGCTGTGTTAACCTTAATCGGTAATACAGACCCCTGTCCGCCGACCTGCTTTCTTCCCTGAAGTTTCTTTGAATACTGAACCGGAATCCTTCTCTCTGCATCATTTAACATGATAGTAAGTGTGATGGTACCAATGATAACAAAAAGAATCACAGCTACTGCAATGACGATTCCGCCAATATGTTTTCCTTGTACGAACTGCTGATACAATGTGTAGAAGTCACTGGGCATGCGGGAAACAATATTCACAAGGAGGATAATGGAGATACCGTTACCGATACCTTTATCCGTGATCTGTTCTCCCAGCCACATTACAAATACGGAACCTGCGGTTAAGCAGATAACCATCTCAATGACGGTAAGGGCATTGTAATTAGTCAGAAGTCCGGATCTTCCGAAACCGATTGCCATACCTGTACCTTCCAGAGCAGAAAGACCCAGTGTGACAAAACGGGTAATATTGTTCATTTTCTTCCGTCCATCTTCCCCATCACGCTGCATCTCTTCCAGGGCCGGAATGGCGATGGTAAGAAGCTGAATGATGATGGAGGCAGTGATGTACGGTGTGACATTCAATGCAAACAGTGACATTGATGTAAATGAACCTCCCGTAAAGGAATTCAAAAGATTAAATGAGTCACCCAGCAAAGAATCCAAATACTGACCGATCTGTTTGCTGTCAATTCCCGGAATCGGGAACTGACTTCCAAAACGACAGATCAGTATAATGAATAAGGTGAAGATGAGTCTCTTTCTAATGTCCTTTACTTTCAGAGCATTTCTGAGGGTCTCGAACATTAAATCACCTCTGCTTTTCCACCTGCTGCTTCAATCTTAGCAACTGCACCCTTTGAGAATGCATTGGCCTGAACGGTAAGTTTCTTATTTAATTCTCCGTTTGCAAGAATCTTAACGCCGTCGAAAGAATTCTTAACCAGTCCGGCTTCCATTAATGTATCAATCGTAACAACGCTGTCTGCTTCAAATCTGTCAAGATCAGATAAATTGAGGGCGATGATCTTCTTGCTGTTAATACAGGTGAATCCTCTCTTAGGAAGACGTCTGTATAATGGCATCTGACCACCTTCGAAACCTACTCTGATCTTTCCGCCGGAACGGGATTTCTGACCTTTCTGACCTCTACCGGCTGTCTTGCCGTTTCCTGATCCATGGCCACGACCTACACGGAAGGAATCGCTGTGTTTGGAGCCTGCAGCAGGATGTAAATTACTTAATTTCATTGTGTATTCCTCCTTATCTGCAATTAAATCTCTTCAACTTTTACTAAATGTCTCACGTGCCAGATCATTCCACGGATTGCTTCATTGTCAGGCATTTCGACTGTCTTGTTTAATTTTCTAAGCCCTAATGCTTCCACAGTTTTTCTCTGTTTTGGAACAGCACCGATGGGAGACTTAACTAGAGTGATTTTTAATTTATCTGCCATTTTTCTCCCCTCCTACAGTTCATCAACGGATTTGCCACGAAGTCTTGCAACTTCTTCCGGAGTCTTCATCTGTTTCAGACCTTCGATTGTAGCAAGAACCACGTTCTGTTTATTGTTGGAACCTAATGCTTTAGAACGGATGTTTCTGTATCCGGCAAGCTCAAGTACGGCACGGGACGGACCACCGGCGATGATACCGGTACCTTCCGGAGATGCCTTTAACAATACGGAAGCACTGCCAAATTTACCAATGTAATCATGCGGGATGGATCCTGCTTCATTTACCGGAACCTTAACCAGTTTCTTGGTTGCGTCTTCTTTTCCCTTACGGATTGCTTCAGGAATTTCGATCGCTTTTCCTAAACCGGCGCCAACATGACCGTTTTTATCACCAACGACTACCAATGCGGCAAAACGCATGTTACGTCCACCTTTTACAACCTTGGTAACACGTTTGATCGATACGACAGTATCTTCTAATTCTAACTGACTAGCATCAATTAATTCGCGTTTCATGTCTTATCCTCCTTCGTTTAGAAATTCAGACCAGCTTCACGTGCTGCGTCTGCCAGAGCTTTTACTTTACCATGATAGATAAATCCGCCTCTGTCGAAAACAACCTCTGTGATACCGGCTTCGAGTGCTCTCTTGGCAATAACGGTACCAACCTTAGCTGCAGCAGCTACGTCGTTTGTCTTTTCCAGGTCTTCCTTCACTTCTGCCTGAGTGGTAGATGCAGAAACAAGAGTTCTCTGAGCGACATCATCAATGATCTGAGCATACATGTGATTGTTGCTTCTAAATACTGCTAAACGTGGAGTAGAAGCAGTTCCGCTGATACGGTTACGAAGTCTCATGTGTTTTTTCACACGAACTTCTTTTCTTGATTTCTTACTGATCATCTCAACTTCCTCCTAATTATTTCTTACCTGTCTTACCAACTTTACGTCTGATGGTCTCGTCAGCATACTTGATACCTTTGCCCTTGTAAGGTTCCGGTTTTCTCTTTTCTCTGATCTCAGCTGCGTACTGACCAACCTTCTGCTTGTTGATGCCCTTAACCGTGATCTTGTTCTGTCCTTCAAGAACTGTCTCAAGACCTTCCGGGTCTTCCATCTCTACAGGATGAGAATATCCGAGGGAGAGGACCAGCTTTTTGCCCTGTTTCTGAGCTCTGTAACCAACACCGTTGATTTCCAGAACTTTTTCATACCCTTTGGTAACACCAGTTACCATATTAGAAATCAGTGTTCTTGTAAGACCATGATAGGATTTCATTTTCTTTAAATCGTTGGGTCTTGTTACAATAACCTGATTGTTTTCTACTTTAATGTCCATTTCAGCCGGAAGATGTTCCATCAGTGTGCCTAAAGGACCTTTTACAGTCACTGTGTTTCCTTCTGCGATATCAACAGTAACCCCAGCAGGAATATCCACAGGTAATCTACCTATACGTGACATAATTTACCTCCTTAAATTGTCGGAAAAAGCTTCTGCGCTTCTTCTGTTTTCAGTAGTTTTTAGATTATATGATTTATCTGATTACCAAACAAATGCCAGCACTTCGCCACCCACGTTTTCTTTGCGGGCTTCTTTATCAGTGAGAATACCTTTGTTTGTAGAAACGATAGCGATACCTAATCCGCCGAGAACCTTAGGCATGTTCTCAACGTCAGCGTAAACGCGCAGACCCGGTTTAGAGATTCTCTTAATACCGGAAATGATCTTTTCGTTCTTGTCAGCACCGTATTTTAATGTGATGTGAATCTGGTTGAAACTTCCGCCTTCAACGATCTCGAACGCTTTGATGTAACCTTCTTTTAAAAGGATCTCAGCGATGGCGATTTTCATTTTTGATGCCGGAACATCAACTGTATCATGTTTTGCAGTATTTGCATTTCTGATTCTTGTAAGCATATCTGCAATAGGATCACTCATAGACATAGTGTGTTTGCCTCCTTCCGTATCATTTTACCAACTTGCTTTTCTAACTCCAGGAATCTGGCCTTTGTATGCTAATTCACGGAAACAGATTCTGCAAATTCCGTATTTTCTTAAATAAGCATGTGGACGACCACAGATCTTGCAACGTGTGTATTCTCTGGTAGAGAATTTCTGTTTGCGAGCCTGTTTGATTTTCATTGCTTTCTTAGCCATTAGAAATCCTCCTCACTATCTTGCGTATGGCATACCGAATAAGGTAAGTAATTCACGAGCTTCTTCATCTGTCTTGGCAGTTGTAACAAAGATTACATCCATACCTCTGACCTTTTCCACTTTATCATACTCGATCTCAGGGAAAATTAACTGCTCTTTGATACCAAGGGCATAGTTGCCTCTTCCGTCAAACGCATTAGGATTTACACCTCTGAAGTCACGTACTCTGGGTAAAGCAAGATTGATAAGACGATCAGCGAATTCGTACATCTTCTCGCCTCTTAAGGTTGTCTTACATCCGATGGACATTCCTTCTCTTAATTTGAAGTTAGCAACAGATTTCTTTGCTTTTGTGATCACTGCCTTCTGGCCTGTGATGATTTCCATATCTTTCACAGCAGCATCGAGTAATTTACTATTATCTTTTGCATCACCAACGCCCATATTGACAACGATCTTTACGAGCTTCGGGATCTCCATTTCATTTTTATAGCCGAATTTTTTCATCATGCCAGCCTTAACCGTGCTGTCATATAACTCTTTATATCTGCTCAAACTGGTCAGCCTCCTCTCTCAATTAATCAATAACTTCGCCAGTAGATTTTGCGTAACGTACTTTCTTACCGTCAACGAACTTGAAACCAACTCTTGTAGGCTGTCCTTTGTGAAGTAACATTACGTTGGAGAGGTCGATGGAACCTTCCTGATGGATGATTCCCCCAGCCTGATTCTGCATGCTAGGTTTTGTATGTTTTGTAAGCATGTTAACGCCTTCAACAATCACACGATTTTTCTTCTTATCTACAGAAAGAACTTTGCCTTCTTTATCGATGTCTTTTCCGGCGATAACCTTTACCATATCGTCTTTCTTAATCTTCTGAGCCATGAAAATACCTCCTTATAATACTTCTGGCGCTAAGGAAACGATCTTCATAAATTTCTTTTCACGAAGTTCTCTGGCTACCGGTCCAAAAATACGTGTTCCTCTTGGCTGCATATCTTCTTTGATGATAACAGCTGCATTCTCGTCAAATCTGATGTAGGAACCGTCTTTACGACGTGCGCCCTTTACGGTACGAACAACGACAGCTTTTACAACGTCACCTTTTTTAACAACACCACCAGGTGTTGCATCTTTAACCGTAGCAACGATGATGTCACCAATATTCGCATATCTTCTCGTAGAGCCACCCATCACACGGATACAAAGAAGTTCTTTTGCTCCAGTATTATCAGCAACTCTAAGTCTTGATTCTTGTTGGATCATGATCTTATCTCCTTCCGTGCTAATTATTTAGCTCTCTCAATAATGTCCACAAGTCTCCATCTCTTGTCTTTGGATAAAGGTCTTGTTTCCATAACTCTTACTCTGTCACCGATCTTGCACTGATTCTCTTCATCATGTGCTTTTAATTTATATGTTCTTTTTACGATCTTGCCGTATAAAGGATGTTTTACATTATCCGTAACGCTCACAACGATAGTCTTGTCCATCTTATCGCTTGTAACGAGACCTACACGAGTCTTTCTAAGGTTTCTTTCCACAACAAATTCCTCCTTCCCGATTACTCAGCGCTCTTCTCAGCCATGATGCCCTGGATTCTGGCAATGTTTCTTCTGACTTCTTTGATTCTGCTGGTGTTATCTAACTGATTTGTTGCGTTCTGGAATCTCAAATTAAATAATTCCTTCTTAGCAGCTACTAATTCATCATTAAGTTCTGCGACGGATTTTGTTCTTAAATCTTCTACATACTTAGTTATTTTCACTGTTATCACCGCCTTCTAAATCTGCTTTGGAAACAATCTTGCACTTGACAGGAAGCTTATGCATAGCCAGTCTCAGGGCCTCTTTTGCTGTCTCCTCAGGTACACCTGCAACCTCGAACATCACGCGGCCCGGCTTAACAACTGCAACCCAGTACTCCAATGTTCCTTTACCGGAACCCATACGGGTCTCAGCGGGTTTTGCTGTAACGGGCTTATCCGGGAAGATCTTGATCCATACCTTACCGCCACGCTTCATATAACGGGTCATGGCAACACGGGCTGCCTCAATCTGATTGGATTTGATCCAGGCGGGATCTGCCGCCACAAGACCGTACTCACCATATGTGATCGTGGTACCTCTTCCTGCCTTGCCGGCCATGGAACCACGGAACTGTTTACGACGTTTTACTCTCTTAGGCATTAACATTATTTATCGCTCCCTTCCTTATTATCTTTAGTTGGAAGAATTTCGCCTTTGTATATCCAAACCTTAACACCTAACTTACCGTAGGTTGTGTCTGCTTCTGCGAAACCATAGTCAA